>NZ_NOLK01000212.1:0-11323 GCF_002245985.1 Nostoc sp. 'Peltigera membranacea cyanobiont' 232 | reverse complement strand
TAGTGAACCACGAGTTCGTAAACGTCGCCCGAAAGCATACCCCTTAATGACGAAACCTCGGCACGAATTACGAAAGCAGTTGCAAACTGCTTAACCACAAGTGTTTCGGCTTTTCTTAGTGCCATTCGGATATAGCTAACTTGTGGTACTGGCTAGGTTGCATCTATCAAACTTGGGGAAAATATGAACAAGCACTTGAGTGTCAACAAAAGTGCTTGGCACAACGTCAACAGTTAGAAGACGAACCAGGTATAGCTAGTGCCTACTTTCAACTAGGCTGGATTAATCAAACTTGGGGTAAGTATGAACAAGCGATCGCCCATTACCAACAAAGCCGTGATATCTATGACCAATTGGGTAAACAGAAGGACATAGCAAACCAATGGTACAGGCTGGGTGATTGCTATCGGCAATGGGGCAAATATCAGCAAAAGGATTTAGCAATCCGCCAGCAGTTGGATGACCAACCTGGAATAGCTCTCGCCTACTGGCGGTTAGGACGAATTTATCAAACTTGGCGTAAATATGAACAAGCACTTGAGTGTCAGCAAAAGTGCTTGGCACAACGTCAACGGTTAGAAGACAAACCAGGTATAGCTAGTGCCTACTTTCAACTAGGCTGGATTCATCAAACTTGGGGTAAGTATGAAGAAGCGATCACCTATTTCCAACAAAGCTGCGAACTCTATGAGCAATTGGGTCAAGAGAAGGATGTAGCAAACCAATGGTACTTGCTAGCAAGTTGCTATCGGAATTGGGGCAAATATCAGCAGGCAGTCGAGTGTGAACTCAAGGATTTGGCAATTCATCAACAGATGGATGACCAATCTAATATAGCGGATGCCTATGGGCAGTTAGGAAGTGTCTATCAAGCATGGGGTAAATATGAACAAGCGAGCGCCTATTTCCAACAAAGCCGTGAACTCTATGAGCAATTGGGTCTAGAGAAGAATATAGCAAACCAATGGTACTGCCTGGCTAGTTGCTATCGGCATTGGGGCAAATATCAGCAGGCACTCGAATATGAACTCAAGGATTTAGCAATCCGTCAACAACTGGACGACCAAACAAATGTAGCGGATGGCTACAATCAACTAGGTCGAATCTATCAAGCATGGGGCAAGTACGAACAAGCGATCGCCTACTTACAACAAAGCCGTGATCTCTATGAGCAATTGGGTCAAGAGAAAGATGTAGCAAGCCAATGGTACTGACTTGCTGATTGTTATAGCGATTGGGGCAAATATGAACAGTCATTAGAGTGTCAGCAGCATTGTTTACTCATACGCCAGTCATTAAATGACACATCATTGATAGCTGTAACTCACCATCAATTAGGTCAAATCTATCAAGCATGGGGAAAATATGAACAAGCGATCACTTACCACCAACAAAGTCGTGACCTCTACGAGCAATTAGATAAAGTAAAAGATGTGGCTAGTCAATGGGACTGGTTAGCTTATTGCTACCTTAATTGGGGTAAGTATGAACAAGCAGTTGAATGTCAAAAACAATATCTTTTGCTACATGAAGCACTAGAAAACCAACCTGAAATAGCTAATGCCTATTATTGGCTAGGACGCATTTATAGAGCTTGGGACAAGTATGAGCAGGCATTAGAGTATTTTCAGCACAGTTACAACTTGTACCAGCAACTAGATTTAGGTAAGGATTTAGTTATATGTCATAGAGCAATTGGTAAGAGCCAACGCTTGCTAGCAAAAAATACCTTAGATAAAGCAGTAGCTTTTGAATTACTGGCGCAAGCTGAACAAAATATCCGTCAAGCCATCCAAATAGATACTACAGAAGACTATAAAGAAAATCTTGCTTACGACTTCATTATCTTTAGCTTAATCTCGTCAGAACACCTACGCCTGTTGTCTATTGACGAATCATTACCGCAAGAACAAATTGCCCAATTTGAAGAATATTACAATACTGGCTTGACATATCTTGCCGAACTGGGGCAGACAGTAAATCGAGCAGAAGAAGCTCTTGATATCGCCCGTGCTTATCTGGAAGTTAGCGTCTTAAAAAATCTTGATCGAGCCGAAGAACTAGCCCAAGAATCCCTCCAAGTTTTTCAGGAGTACAATCGCCGAGAACTAGAAGCTTCATCTCGTAAACTCTTGGGCGAAATATACTTGAGCCGCGCCCAGCATCATCAATCAGATACTAAAGTAACTGCTACCCAGTTTTTAACAGAAAGTCTGCAAATCTACAAAGAGCTTGATTTAAGCGAAAAAGCTGCCGAGGTAGAGCAGCTAATGCATTCAAATCTAGATAATACTGGAATACTTAGCGATTAGAATTCACCCCTACACAAACCAAGCTACGTAGATACTATCTGAAACATCTACGAAGGCGGATTTTAATTGTGAGTCAAAAAGCGCTGTCTAATAACAAGTTGTTGTGTGTCTACACACTCCATTGCAAAAAATTGCTAACTTTTGTATTGAATATTATTAGTACATGTTTTTACTAGATTCTTTTTTTACTCTGCACACTGTATAAATGCTAGAATCCTCAAGTAGACAGTTAGGATACCTAGATGCCAGTTGTAGCTAACTCAATCAAGTTTGGTACAGACGGCTGGCGGGGCATTATTGGTGACGAGTTCACCTTTGAACGCCTAGCCCTGGTCGCGCCAGTTGCCGCAAAAGTATTATATGATACATATTTTTCTACGGTTGGTAGCCGGACAATAATTGTCGGTTACGATCGCCGATTCATGGCTGAAGACTTTGCTCGTGCTGTTGCCGATACTGTCAGTGCTGTCGGATTTGATGTGCTACTGAGCGAGAGCTATGCCCCAACCCCAGCTTATAGTTGGGCGGCAAAAGAACTCAATGCTTTAGGGGCGCTGGTAATTACAGCCAGCCATAATCCTGGCAAATATTTGGGTTTAAAAGTCAAGGGTTATTTTGGTGGATCGGTACCGCCAGAAGTCACAAAAGAGATCGAAGATCGGTTGGCGGTGGAAGTACCACTAGCAGCTACCCCAGGTAAGCAAGAGAAATTCGATCCTTGGCCCAGTTATACCCAAGCACTAGAACGTAAAGTTGATATTGCCAAACTTCGAGAAGCGATCGCATCTGGCAAATTGACATTATTTGCCGATGTCATGCATGGCGCTGCTGCTACTGGATTGGCGAGACTACTAGGCAATCAAGTCAAAGAAATCAACAGCGATCGCGATCCCCTATTTGGTGGCGGTGCGCCGGAACCCTTACCTAAATACCTTTCAAAGTTATTTGGAGTCATCAAAGCTCACCGAGAAACCGATAAATCCGGTTTAACGGTAGGGTTGGTATTTGATGGAGACTGCGATCGCATTGCAGCAGTAGATGGAGAAGCCAACTTCCTAAGTTCCCAAGTATTAATCCCGATATTAATCGACCATTTAACCCTGCGGCGTGGTTTTACTGGAGAAATAGTCAAAACTGTTAGTGGTTCCGACTTGATGCCCCTTGTAGCAGCACTACATAACCTCTCAGTCTTTGAGACAGCAGTTGGTTATAAATATATTGCTGACAGAATGTTAGCAGCAAAAGTGTTGCTGGGTGGCGAAGAGTCGGGAGGAATTGGCTATGGCAGTCATATTCCCGAACGTGATGCCCTGCTGTCAGCATTGTACGTGTTAGAGGCAATTGTCGAATCTGGTTTGGATTTAGGTGAGTATTATCGCTACTTGCAGAAAAAAACAGGGTTTACCTCAGCTTACGATCGCATTGATTTACCCCTAGCAAATATGCAAGTGCGATCGCGTCTTTTGCAACAATTGCAAACCCAACCCTTAACGGAAATTGCAGGAAAAGCAGTAATTGATTGCCAAACAATTGACGGCTACAAGTATCGCCTTGCTGATAAAAGTTGGTTAATGATTCGGTTTAGCGGTACTGAGCCAGTTTTACGCCTCTACTGCGAAGCCGCAACAATTGAGCAAGTGCATCAAACTCTTGCTTGGGCGAAACAGTGGGCGGGGTAAAATTCATTAATTAGTCATTAGTCATTTGTCCCTTGTCCTTGGTAAATAACTAATGACTAATGACCAATGACCAATGATTAATGACCAATGACCAATGACCAAATTACTTGTAGTAGCCACAGGAAATCCAGGTAAGTTGCGGGAAATGCAAGCTTACCTGGAAAATTCTGGTTGGGAATTAACCCTCAAACCTGAAGAATTGGAAATTGAAGAGACGGGCGAAACTTTTGCCGCTAACGCTTGTCTGAAAGCGTCACAAATTGCTAAAGCTACGGGAAATTGGGCAATTGCTGATGATTCGGGCTTACAAGTAGATGCCCTAAATGGCGCACCAGGGGTATATTCTGCACGTTACGCCAAAACCGACTCAGAAAGGATTGCTAGGCTATTGAAAGAATTAGGAAACGAGGTAAATCGGCAAGCCCAGTTTGTTTGTGCAGTAGCGATCGCTCGTCCTGATGGTGCGATCGCATTACAATCTGAAGGAATTTGTCGTGGTGAAATTCTCCATACACCTCGTGGTGATGGTGGTTTTGGCTACGATCCAATTTTTTATGTGCAAGAGTTACAATTGACTTTTGCTGAGATGACACGGGAGTTGAAGCGGTCAATTAGCCATCGAGGCAAGGCTTTTACAGCTTTACTTCCGCAACTGGAAAGAGTTGAGAGTTAGGAGTTAGGAATTAGGAGTTAGGATTTATGAATTCTGCTAAATCTTCATTCATTTAGTCCTTACTCACAATTCATAACTCCTGTACAGACGCGATTAATCGCGTCTCTACTCATCACTTTTTTAAACCGCCTCTGTGTTCTTTTCGCCAGTACGAATCCGAATCACTTGCTCAACAGGCGAGATGAAAATTTTACCATCGCCGATTTCACCAGTGCGGGCAGCAGCAATAATTTTGTCTACTACCATATCAACCTGATTGTCGTCAACTACGATTTCCACTTTGAGTTTTTGCAGAAACTCGACAGTGTACTCAGAACCGCGATAACGTTCAGTTTGGCCTTTCTGCCGTCCGAACCCCCGAACTTCAGAAACAGTCATGCCGACAATACCAGCGTTAACCAAGGCAATTTTTACCTCATCTAGCTTAAATGGGCGGATAATAGCTTCTACTTTTTTCATCTTCTTGACTCCTGACTTCTACTAGCTTCGTTTATATATCTAACCAGATCCGCAGTCTGAAGCTGTAACTAGCAGTGCTTTTCCTAAAAGATATGTAATAATTACCACTTTCTTAAAGTGTAGATGCATTGCCTGATGCTTGAGACATGAGAACCAGCCAGGATTTATTAATTGGATAATCTTTGAGGTTCTAACAAAAAGAAGTTGCTGTCAAGTTAGCATTTTATGTAGCTTTTATAACCTAGAAATAGATAAATTGCGTTATTTAGCAGATATCCTCAAATATTTAGAGAGTGAATGCAGAGAAATTGCTTGGTAGCCTACTGCTGACTGTGGGAGTTTCAAACTAACGTTTTTGATGTTCAAATAAGGGACGCACAACGAAATATCCGGCGCTAAAGGCAGTAAGCATGATTAACAAAATAGTGATAATTAACCACCAACCACTTAGTCCCTTGGCATCTGGCTCAGTAGTGGAATAATAACTTACTTGTTGCTCTTCTATAAAAATTGGTTCTTGGATCGGGAAATTAATTTCCATTACAGGTGTCGAAAAGTTTTGGCGGCGGCTTTTTTCGGGCGGGGCTTTGGGGACAACAGGTGGACGTGGATGAGCAACCTGCTGACGTGGAGGCGCTTCAGTTCCTGGCTGTTTGGTAGCCCTTTTCACGCCGCTATAAGCTTGGGAAGCTTGGTGATAACTAGGCGTAGCTTGGGAATCTACAAAATTTTGCAAATGAGAAAAAGACTCGGCAACTTTGATAATTTCTTGGCGTAATAGTTGATTTTCTTGTGCTAGTTGCTGATTTTGGGTGGTGAGTGCATTTAGCCTCGCCTGTGCTGCTTGCAACTCTGCTGACAATTCCCTGTATACAGATAGTGGTACAGAGGGAGGGTAGGCTTGAGTAGTCGGTGTTGGCGAATTTCTGTGAACAGAACCTATGGTTGTTCGCATCGGGGCTTGGTATTAAAAATCAAGGTAAGTAGATCGTACAGAGATGCTAACAGAGATAGTCAGCCCTGAAACTATGCCCAAGAATAATAGAAAAATGCCGAAAGGGCAAAGATTTATTATGAGGGGTTGGGAATTGGGAATTGGGAATTGGTTAATCTTCCTAGTCCCCAGTCCCCAGTCCCCAGTCCCTAGTCCCCAGTCTCTAGTCTCTAGTCCCCACAATTGGGAAGAAATGTCCTACAGGGCCTTGCCCTTCGCCAATATCTAGGGCGTAAGTAAGCGCAGTAGTCACATACTCCTTTGCTTGTTGCACTGCTGACCACAAGTTATTTCCCTTAGCCAGATTAGCAGCGATCGCAGCCGATAGCGTACAACCAGTACCGTGAGTATTTTTTGTCTCTACTTGCTGGCAAGTCAAAACTTCCAACTTGTCCCCATCAAACCAGATATCAATTCCACGCAAATCTCCCTGCATACCACCACCCTTGACTAAAACAGCCTTCGTCCGTAAAGTCTTGTGAATAATTTCAGCCGCAGCTTGCATATCCTCCAAAGAATTAATTTGTAAACCGCTCAAAATCTGGGCTTCGTAGCGATTCGGCGTGATTATAACTGCCTTGGGAATCAGGGCATGGCATAAAGTCTTCACGGCATCATCATCAATCAATTGTGCCCCTGTACGTGAAACCATTACTGGATCGACTACTAAATTCTCGATTTGTAAAGCTTCCACCTGCTGGGCAACAGCAAAGATAATTTCCTGATTGAGCAACATACCAGTTTTGGCAGCTTGTACGCCAATATCTTCAACTACTGCCTGAATTTGCGCCACAACAGCCTCTGTTGGTATGGCATCAACTCTTTTGACTCCTAAAGTGTTTTGTGCCGTGACGCAGGTTATGGCGCTAGTACCGTGGACACAGTGAAAAGCAAAGGTGCGTAAATCAGCTTGAATTCCTGCACCGCCACCACTATCTGAACCAGCAATGGTTAAAGCAACAGGTATTCTGGAGTTTATTTCAGTATTCATATTATGAAGATTAAGTCAGTTGGCATCATCAAACCAAACTATCTCAAAGATTGATGAATTCGGCTAAAACCGAATGGCACTAAGTTAAGCTGAAGGGCAAGCAGCGTAAAGATTGCAGAGGGGCAGGGGTGCAGGGGTGCAGAGGGGAATTTCTAAATATCCGAACGCAATACCTAAAATTTCTTCTTTCTCCCCTGCTCCTCCGCTCCTCTGCACCCCTGCTGCCTCAACGATTTTCCCTTATCAAGCGTGCCATTCGGCTAAAACCCTCTTTCTTCCTACCTCCTGAAGGCAACCTACTTACTGATGAGATGGTCTTTGTTTGGCGTAGGCGTAACTCGCAAAAAATGTTTGAAGGAACTTCATCAAATCCTCGCACAAAGCACTCTCTATCCCCATATCACTCTCGAAATTAACAGGACTCCACCACTATACCTCCATAGTTATTTTAACTTTGTTGTAAAAAAACTTACCATATTCAGAATATTCACTGATATCAAGTGCTATTTGTAAAGGTTACTTTTAACTAAGTTCACAAGGCTCAGTTACATCGCCTACAACAGGTTCGACTAAGTTGTTACATTAGTTCCCTTAAGTTAAGGGATCAACCTACTAAAGTTTCAACCAATTTAACTTCGATCACTGTAACTTTAAGTCCTTAGTTATCAGCCCGGAGGTTCATTCTACCATGCCGATTTGGCAACTTCCTGACCTAAAACAACGGACAAAGTTCAGAGGAATTACTATGCAGATTTACGATTATTGTATCAGATATAGCAGATAAGTTGGCTCGCAAAGAGCAGCGATGTCTACGACGGGCTATGCCTACGCATCTGCTACAGATAAAGATACTATTCAACTCGACTTCATCACAGGATATCTAACAAAAAGCTCAGAGAAGACAGGAAACGTCTCCGGCTTTGCGCTGCCTTGTCTACGTGCTAATCGTCCGCTCACCCTCAATAAAACACTGACGATTGACGATATTAATATCCCTGATTTAACCATCAACGGTTGACAGGAGAAAAAGTTTTCAGTTTGACAACAGCGTTTCTACAACCGACGCAATTTCAAGTTGCGATCGGACAACTGTGACTGTCTGAAAAATCCCGACAGATCCCCCATTCAAATCGCTCCTTAGCAACTTAAGAAAGTTGCTGAGGTGTACTTCCAATTACCCTTACACACACATTCGGAGTAAATAAATGACTACATACTACGTTTCTGGAACAGGTAATGATAGCAATAATGGCTTGAAGGAAGGCGCTGCATTTCGCTCCTTGGGCAAAGCCGTGTATGAGATGAAAACAGGCGACACGCTCTACGTCATGAATGGGACTTATGACAAAGGAGCGATGCTTTTTAACAAAAATGGCTCGCCAGATAACTGGACAACAATAAAAGCTTATCCAGGGGCTACACCTAAGATCCAAACAACAGGAAGTGGCATTCTTGTATTTAGTTCATCTTACGTGCGGATTGAAGGACTTGATATAGAAGGCAATCGGGAAAATATAACTTTAGACTATGCATTACAACAAAAGGACAACCTCAACAACCCTTTGACTAATGCCAGTGGAATTGAAGTAAAAGCTTGGACAAATAGTCAAGGGGTAGGCGGTACTAACCCCCATCATATTGTCATTACCGGTAACACAGTCCGTAACTTCTCCGGTGCAGGAATGGGATTCACCAATACAGACTACATTACTGTTGAGAAAAATATTGTGTCTGGAAACGCTTGGTATTCGCCTTGGGGGACTCAGGGAATTAGCGCTCTCCGTAGTTTTAATTACGATAATAATACTACTGACTACAGGATGATTTTTCGAGACAATATTGTTTACGATAATCAAAGTCTAGTTCCGTGGCACGAACGGGGCATAATCACCGAAGGCCACGGGATTATGCTTGACACTACTACTAAGACTACTAATAGTGTGCCTTATAGTGGTAAGACCTTAGTTGCTAATAACATAGTTTACAACAATGGTAGCTCTGGCATTGAGGCTTTCAAAGCTACGAATGTAGATATTGTTAACAACACGGTTTATCAGAATAGCCGTGTTCTTACAAACTCTGGAGAGATTGGTGTTAGTTACTCAGATAATGTACGGGTCTATAACAACATCATGTATGCAAATGACAATCAAAATGCCAATCTCATCAAGTTCTCTACAGATGTAACTTTCGATCGCAACCTTGTTTATAACTCGAATCTATTCCAAGCTTCAGATAATCTAAAGGCCACAGGGTTGCAGAATATTTTGGGTAAAGATCCCCAATTTGTTGATGCCGCCAAAGGAAATTTTGCACTCAAAACTGGAAGTGCTGCAATTGATGCGGGTTCCAATCTTTTCAATGGCATTAGTACGAATACTCCCCAGGATGGTGATGGCAATGGCACTGCATTGATTGACATTGGTGCCTACGAAGCCCCCCGCAGCACTATTAGCGCTCCTGAAATTCAAGTTCTCAATGGCACAGTTGACATTGCAGATGGCAGTACTAATGCGATTAGCTTTGGCGATGTCGTTGCCGGTAACACTTTGACCAAAACCTTTACCATCAAGAACACCGGTACAGCCACACTCAACCTGAGTAATCTGAAACTTCCCGACGGATTTAGTTTGGTAGGAACTCTTCCGACGAGTGTGGCTGCTAATGGTTCTACAGCCATCACAGTAGCACTCAATACCACTACACCTGGTACTTATAGTGGCAGCTTTACTTTAAACAACAATGATACTAATGAAAGCCCCTTTGACTTTGCCATTAGTGGCATAGTTAAACCCGTTCCGGCTCCTGAAATTCAAGTTCTCAATGGCACAGTTGACATTGCAGATGGCAGTACGACTGCGATTAGCTTTGGCGATGTCGTTGCCGGTAACACTTTGACCAAAACCTTTACCATCAAGAACACCGGTACAGCCGCACTCAACCTGAGTAATCTGAAACTTCCCGACGGATTTAGTTTGGTAGGAACTCTTCCGACGAGTGTGGCTGCTAATGCTTCTACAGCCATCACAGTGGCACTCAATACCACTACACCTGGTACTTATAGTGGTAGCTTTACTTTAAACAACAATGATACTAATGAAAGCCCCTTTGACTTTGCCATTAGTGGCATAGTTAAACCCGTTCCGGCTCCTGAAACTCAAGTTCTCAATGGCACAGTTGGCAATGACACCTTTATTACCAAGCTAAACAATGGCAATGACATCATCACGGACTTTGGCGGTGTAGGTACTAGCTCAAACCCCTCGGCTGCGGTGATTGCCAAAGTAGACACCTTGCAATTTATTGGGGCTGGCTTAACTGCGAGAAATCTGCAATTAACTCAAAATGGCAACAATTTAGAAGTTACCTTTGAAGATGTGGCTAATACCAAAGTCACTCTGCAAAACTTTCAGTTACAAAATCTAGATAACTTAGTCGCATCAACAACAAGACCCGCCATCGGTAATATCCAATTTGACGGAGAAGCCAGTGTTACCAAAAGCTTTGATGTGATTAATGCCAACTCCACTCAACCGTATATTTCCACCGCAAACTCTGTCACGTTCCTCAATGACTTGAACAATAACATCAGCGGTTTTTACAATTCCAACGATGTGATTAATGGTCAAGGGGGTAATGACACCATAAATGGCAGCGGTGGTGACGACCTACTGCGGGGCGGTACTGGCAACGATCTTCTCATTGGTGGACAAGGCAATGATACTCTTGTGGGTGGTATGGGTGCTGACTCTTTCCTCTACGATATCAATGCTGCCTTCAATAGCGCTGCTGTAGGTATTGATACGATCGCTGACTTCAATCACTCTCAAGGTGACAAGATTATCCTTGATAAGACCACTTTTAATGCCATTAATTCCGTTGTGGGAACCGGTTTTAGTAACGCTAGCGATTTTCAAATCACTAGTTTAGGGGCAGTTAGTAATGCTGTGATTGTTTACGACCCAATGACTGGGCAATTACTATACAATCAAAATGGTAGTGCTGCTGGTTTCGGCACTGGCGGTCAATTTGCAAAACTTACTGGTGCGCCCACTCTTACTGCCTCCGACTTCATCGTTCAAGCATAGCGCTCTTTTATGTCTCTGGTGAGAGAAAAATGCTCTGATTTGCTGAGATTTTTGAAACTCCTTGAAGGCTGTGAAGAATGCAGACGCTGCTATGTCGGAAATATTGGGATTTATCAAATATATCTGT
>NZ_NOLK01000211.1:0-11502 GCF_002245985.1 Nostoc sp. 'Peltigera membranacea cyanobiont' 232 | reverse complement strand
ACTCATTGTTGCTATTGCATCACTGAATACGTAGAACCAGTATCAAGTCTTCCAAGTAACTCTTAAATTCAGTAAATCAAACCTATAGTACACAAGTTCGTATCTCATTCAAATGCATACCGCTATATTCATTGTCATTAACGCAACTACTTTTTTAATACTAATTGCTCCAATTACTGTAACTTTTGATCCTCTATAAAAGGAATTAAGAGAATAGGCTCTTGTTCCCATTTGTGAGCGGGCATGAGTCCTCGTTAACCCAAGTAGAATACCAGTTTCGTCCAAAAATACTAAATTTTCTGGCTCTATATGTTTGACCTTTTCCCAATAATCTAATCTTAAATTTAGGACTCGCTCTGTGCCTGCTTGGGTACTCCGCTTTGTTTTTTTTTCCGATTTAATCCTAATTTCTGTAACGCACGACACATTGCACTTCGACCTACCCAATTACCAGTCTTGTCTGCGAATAATTCACACAACTCTATCAATGTTGCATCGGGATGTAATTCAACTAATTCTCTTAACTCTATGTCAGCATTTGTTAAATGACTAAATTGTGGCTTTCCTCGCGGCTTTGGTTGTAAATTTCCTTCAACTTTTTGTTGCTTTACAAGCTTTTGCACTAAACTCTTTGAGACGGAAAATATGTTAGCTACTTTCCTGATTGAGATGTTTTTTTGAAGATGTGCTGCAACTATCTTTTCTCGAAGCTCGACAGAGTATGACTTCATTTAAAGGTATTTATATTTTAATTTAGTGTACCTCATAACAGACGCAAGTGCTGTATCAAATAACTCTATAAAAGTCCCAATCGCATCAGGTAGCTTTTTCAAGTTGGCTGGGACAGGTGGTTCAACTAAATCTTCTTCATCTTCCCCTTCTTCAATTGCTATTGAAGCTGCTTTTAACCAAGCCAGATAGAAAACTCGGTAATCTCCTTGCAAAATATCATCACGCAATTGCACTAATTGTGCTAGCCATCCCTCCCCTTCTATCCAATCTCCATATTCTTCGTCCTGGATACTAATATCCACAATTACATAATTTTTGCTACTTGATACAGTAATTTTATCAGCTAAACAATAAGGTTCAAAAACTGATGGAGCAACCACTGTTTTAGGAAAACAAAACATTACAGCGCTTCCGGCTATTATGCAATACAGTTTTCCTCTTGCCCCTTTCCTATCATAGCTTTCAGCTTTGATGATGTACCTCATAGCCGCCGAAAGTGCTGTAATTGTCGCGTTCCCCAATTCGCCATGTATAACATGATGTCGAAACACTTTTCTAGAACTTCCTTGGGTTCACCTCGAAAGTCTCCATAGCTGTAGGTAAAAATTGCGTTTGTTGCACTCAGTTGTACTCGACTAGATAAACTACTTATATATGCTTGTTCTGATGCAGTTAATGGTCGGTCTAATGCCTGGAATTCGTAATACTGGTACTCGCTCATAGTTTTCTTTATCTTTAATAAAGTATTTATTTTTTAAATATTTGGTATTTGCCAATTAATTTCTGATTGTCCATAAGAAATTAATGCAGAATTAATAGCTGAAAATGGCTTACTACCAAAAAAACCATTGTGAGCAGAAAGTGGTGAAGGATGTGCTGATTGAATTATGATATTTTTGTTAGTATCTATCAGCTTTAATTTCTTTTGTGCATCCTTACCCCACAGCACAAAGATCACAGGTGCCGGTTTCTCGCTAATTTTACTAATTACCACATCTGTAAAAGTTTCCCAACCCTTATTTTTATGGGAATTTGCCATGCCTGCTCTGACACTTAGTACTGTATTTAACATCAATATACCCTGTTTAGCCCATGTTACAAGATAGCCATTATTTGGGGTTTCAAATCCAATATCTTGTTTAAGTTCTTTAAATATGTTGCCAAGTGATGGAGGTGGTTTTATCCCTGGTCTTACTGAAAAACATAAACCATGTGCTTGGTTTTCATTGTGATATGGATCTTGTCCCAGCAATACGACTTTTACTTGGTCGTAAGGTGTCAGTTCAAAAGCAGAAAATGTCTCTTCTTTAGCTGGATAGATAGTATAAGATAACCTTTCACTTATTAGAAACTCTTGAAGTTTAGTAAAGTAGGGTTGTTTAAATTCTTCAGCTATTACTCTCTGCCAATCATTAGGAAATTGCAAATTTATCATTCGATGATTATTTAGCGTCCAGACATATTATCCTACATTTCGTAACCCTCAAAAATTCCGTGTTTTTCACAAATAACTAACACTGTGATGCAGTTAGATAATATCTTATAAACCTAGAAACAGAGGCGCTTCTTGCCGATCGTATTTAGCTAGATAATCTCTAATGGTAATTTCAGTAGTGATTCTCACTAATATCCAAGCTAGGATTAATTAGCGGTAAAGGTTGAAACGTATAAGATTCAGACATATTGAGCGATATTGTTACTTTTTTATGAGCCAAACAATTTTATATTTCTATCTCAAAAATCATTAAATCTGTCGAAATTTGATTAATCTAAATACAATGCTGAACTTTGAAATGCTTCTTCTGGTGTTCCATAAAAAGTACCATTATTAAATAAGCTAGGTTCGTATTTTTCATTACTATAGGTATAAAAAGCCTTGGTCCATTTCTCTTCATTCCCTTTGTAGCGTAATCGACACAGATAAATTGGTGTATTCTTGGCTCTCTCTATATATTCAGAGCGTGTTATTTTAAACATTGATAGATCATAACTGTCTGGTAAAAATGGTTCTTTATAAGCATCTATATAACAGAAATATCCCTTAAAACGGACATCAATACGTATGTATTTCCCCGCGTAATGCTTCTCTGCATAGGCTAATATTCGTTGCTTTGTTCTCTGTTTGACTTGCTCCGGGATTTTTACCCCTCCTGAATGTGGATCGTTTACCCATCCTCTCATGATTAGCTCCTTGGGAATACTGAGGCTGATATTACACTGCAACGGCAGAGATTACAAATCTGAACTTTTTGCAATTCTTATCATTACCTCTACTTTTCCTGCCAGATTCCACAGACTTTCCACAGCTATTTCTGCTGTTTTCCACTGTTGTTTTACAAGATAATCGGCTTCTGTTCACCCAATGGGTATTTTGTCATGTCTGTAGCAATCAGTCTGCTTTACTGAGTTATTATTACGTAACGTAAACAAAACCTACTTCTAACCCTAGCTTTCACGTAATTATTTATTTTTTCTATATTTCTCTTTAACATTTTGCAACATTGACAAACTGAGCCAATCAGCACAAAATAAATCGACTAGCCTTTGCCGCCTGTTCCATTTTGAGCATCAACTGTATAAAACTATTCAGTTGTTAGTGCCAGTAGTTCGGCTAGCATTGAATGGGTGAAACTGTACTTGCACTGTATCACCTCTAGCTTGTTGTCCCTATTGATTTGCTTTTTCTGAAGCTTTTATTATATGAACTCAACCCAAAACATCTTTACTACTCTTCCCGAAACACTACATCAATCTCTCAACACCTACTTAGAAAAACATCCTGATTGGGATGAGAATCGGCTTATTACCGCAGCTATCTCTCTGTTTCTGCTGCAAAATGCTGATGGAGATCGCGGTGTTTCCCAAGTTTATCTCGAAACTCTGTTTCGTCGTGGCTAATGTTATTCCCTAGAAGACACGAATGCCGTGTTTACCTAACTGCCGATATTCCATAAGTCATCTCCTTCTGACCTTTTTTGAATCCAAAATTCAAAATTCTGTTTCAGTCATGCCTGAAGTAACCTCTGCTTTAACCTTGTGTAGCGCTTTTGGTCATCGGTAGAGCGCACCGCTAGAGAGATCGCTTTTTTAGCTCCAACCACGATCGCTAACTTCTTGGCACGGGTCAGCCCGGTGTAAAACAGGTTCCGGGTCAACATCATATAGTGCTGCATATAGATTGGCAGAACTATCACCGGATATTCTGAGCCTTGGCTTTTATGTATAGTAACGCTCCAGGCTAAAGTAATTTCGTTAAGATCAGCATAGTCGTAAATCACAGTACGCTCTCCATACTGCACGATTACTTCTTGTTCAACAGTATCAATGTCGGTGATAATTCCCAAATCTCCATTGAAGACTTCACGCTGGTAATCATTCATTTGTTGAATTACGCGATCGCCAACTCGCAGTATCATCCCACCTCTATTAATTTCCACCTTGTCGGGGGTAGGTGGATTAATCAACTGCTGCAATACAGTATTAAGGTTGCGAGTCCCCACCAAGCCCCGCGACATTGGACAAAGTACTTGCACATCAGTGGCCGGATTAAAACCCAATCCGGGGAGCAAATCGGTAATCAACTCGCAGATTGCCTGTACACCATGTTCTGGCTGATGTCCGCCGCCATGCCATAGGCAATCAGACACGGGATTGTCGCAAATTGGCTCAATTGTCGGATAAATTCCTCGGTTAATCTGGTGAGCAGCAGAAATGATTGCACTCTCTTGGGCTTGCCTAAATACCTGGGCCAACCGCACTACTGGCACACGACCAGAATTTATTAAATCAGCAAGTACCTGACCTGCCCCCACTGACGGTAACTGGTCAATATCTCCCACCAACAACAGTTGAGCGCCTTGGGCTACTGCTTTAACCAAGGAATACGCCAGAAACAAATCAAGCATCGAAGCTTCGTCAGCGATAATTGCCGTGTGAGGCAAAGGATTTTCGCTATCGCGCTTGAAACCCCTTGAGCGGGGGTCAAATTCTAACAAGCGATGAATAGTTTTAGCTTCCAACCCAGTCATTTCACCCAAACGTTGAGCAGCGCGTCCAGTGGGTGCAGCTAGGGCAATAGATTTACCCATTGCTTTCCACAGGCTGACAATGGTGTGAGTGGTAAAGGTCTTTCCAACGCCAGGGCCACCAGTGAGGATCATGATTTTGGAATAGGCTGCTGTTTCTACAGCTTGGCGTTGCTGTTGTGAAAGCTGAATTTTACGGCTGGCTGTAAAGCGCTCAATCCAATCACGCACACGCTCAATGTCAGTGCCAACAGGATTTTCCAAGCGTTGGCGTATCAGTTGAGCTAAATTCTGTTCCGTATGAAAGTAAGTCGGTTTGTAGCAAAGTAGGGTTTTATCCTCATCCCACTCTCTAATCAGTTCATCTGTTAGAGCCATGTCTTTGATGATTTGTGCAATTGCTTCTTCTGTGGGCTGATGAGATTCGGTAGTCAGCAGTTTGATTACCGACTCAATCAGTTCGCTTTGTGGCAGGTAACAGTGACCATCTTCGGCGGCTTCACTTAGGCAATGGATAATCCCCGCACGGTAACGAAATTCTGAGTCAGGCGCAATTCCGATATTTCTCGCAATCTTGTCAGCAGTCAGAAAGCCAATACCGTAGATGTCGGCTGCCAACTGGTAAGGATTATGGGTTACTGTAGCGATCGCCTCATCCTTATATTGCTTGTAAATTTTGACTGCGTATGTTGTTGAAACACCGTGCCCTTGCAAAAATACCATTACTTCTTTTATGGCTTTCTGTGTGTCCCAGGCATTTTTAATTAACTTAATCCGCTTTTTGGCAATGCCTTGAACTTCAATGAGCCGGTCAATTTGGTTTTCGATAATGTCCAGGGTTTCTAAACCAAAGTGGGCAACAATGCGTCTTGCTGTTACTGGCCCAACACCTTTTATGAGTCCACTGCCTAAATATTTCTCAATTCCGGTGAGAGTGGCTGGTTTGGTTTCTTGATAATTGATGACTTGGAACTGTGGCCCAAATTGTGGATGGTCACGCCAGAAGCCAATTAGCTGTAGAGTTTGACCTGGTTGAATATTGGCAAAGGAACCAACAATTGTTGTCAGTTCGTTGCTACGGGGACGGGTCAGCCTTGCCACAGTGTAACCCGATTCAGCAGAGTAAAAAGTTAGGCGTTCTACGACTCCGGTGATTGTTTCGTGTTGAGGAAAGGCGCTTACTTGTTGAGGAGAAAGATTAGGAGGAGTGGACATTGCTTATGATCAGATGCCGCACATTATTATAATATTGGAAGTCAACTAATTATAGTACATAAATACTAAGCAAGATGCCCGGTATTAGGAGTTCGGGATAAGATATCCTCGAAACTTTTGATTTATGATTGTTCGATCTGAACCTCTATTTTAGTCTATTCTCAATAAGGCAGATTGTTGAGATTTAACAACTACCGCTCATACTGCAACATTCTACTCAACTACTTGATATAAGGTCACAGTCAATCCCCGAAATATTAGTGGTATAAAATCAAATTTTTTTATCAGTTTTAGCTAATTTATTTTTATCAGTTTGTGAAGTCATTTTTCATCAATACATCCAACTGAGCCAAGAGCTTCTCTAGCTTTGCTTTTTTTTTCGGATCATCCCATACCTTGGACTGCTTAAAACGGCGAAGTGTGTCCTCAACGCGGTCTTTCAGAGATGTTGACTCTGTTTGAGTGCGAGACTCTGATTCCGGCTTCTGCTGAATTTCCGAAATCTTCCGCTTAATTTCGCTCAATGAGAGATTGTAGGCGATCGCGTCTTCTAGTAGTTGAATTCTTGTTTTTTCATTTTTCACTTTAGCGATTGCCCTTGCTTTAGTGTACTCAATTTTTCCCGAACGCAATACTGAAAGCACATCTTGAGGGAGATTGAGTAAAGGCAAGCGATTGCGAACAAATGAATCCCACTTCATCCCTCCTAACGCTGTAAATATTTCCTCAACAAGTAGAGTTTGAGAATTACCCGTAACGTTACGGGTAATTTTTCCTTTAGCTTCGTTTTCCATTTTTTGAAGCAGTTTGACGGTTTCTGACGTACTGATTGACAACCGAAATGCCAATAGTTCAAGGATACCTTCAGTCTCTTCTAGCGGATTGAGGTCTTCGCGTTGCAGGTTTTCAACGAGGCGCACTTGGTACGTAGTCGCATCATCCATTATGCGGACTACTACAGGAACCTCAGTTAAAAGAGCCATCAATGCTGCTTTGTAGCGTCGTTCTCCGGCTACTAATTCATAATCGCCCTCAGAGAGCGGACGCACTAACAGAGGTTCGAGAATACCCAATTCTTTGATTGAATGTGATAGTTCTTCAAGCTTCTGCTCATCGAAATAGCGCCTTGGCTGTGAGGAAGGTAGCTTAATTTTGGCAATTGCAATTGTGTTAGTAGCGCTGGCTTGATCATCAGATTGTGACCCAGTTACAGTGCCAAACAGCAGATCGACAGGCTTTTTGATTGCAGCGTAAGGTTCGTTACGTTTGCTACTCACAGTTTTAATTCAAGTTTATCTATGCTATCAGCAATTTTTTTGAGTACACCCACGGCTGGATGGTTTTTATCAAATAATGCTAGTGGGACTCGGCGCTCAGAAGCATCGGCAAAGGCAATAGTTTTTGGAATTGGTGGGTATACAGGAGCTATCTCTGATAGTTGTTCTTGTACAGCTTTAAGTGTACGCGATTCCTGGGCAGTCCGACCATCGAACATTGTAGGAACAAATCCAGCAAATTGCAATCTGGGGTTGGTATGACTGCGGACTTGGGTGATCGTACTGAGTAAAAGTTCAGTTCCCTTAAATGACTTAAATTGACATTGGATAGGAACGAGAATATGAGTAGCAGCAGTGAGGCTGATGATACTGAGTAACCCCAAAGAAGGTGGACAGTCGATAAGAATGAAGTCGTAATTATCTTGCACATTCAAGAGTCCATTTTTTAGGCGATATTCTCTAGCGATCGCACTACTAAGTTGCATTTCACTAGCGGCAAGATTAATGTCAGCAGGGACAAGCGCCATACTATGAATCGGTTCAGGATAGATAGGTAATGGTCTGTTATCAACTATTGTTTGTTGAATACTGATACTCAATTCGTCTGGTTCGAGTCCCATAAATGTAGTGAGAGATGCCTGCGGGTCCATATCCACAAGCAAAACACGACGTTTTTTAAGTGCAAGGTGGTAGCCCAGATTTTGAGTAAGTGTTGTCTTGGCAACCCCACCACTTTGGTTAAATAGTGCAATAATCCGGGTTTGGCTCACTTTAATAAATTGCAGTTATCGCAAAAAGTACTTCTAATACAGGCAGATTGTAGCGCTTGATTAGGGGGAATACAACTCTTAGAGGTTGCAAGATTACTTTCCATTCCATACTGCCTAGAAGTTAGCTGTAGAAGAGTATACAAGTTATCATTTGAATACCGCGAACGCGAATTGTATTTGGTGGCAGCAGAGAGAGTAGATGAACTATAAGCAATTGTCTTAGATGCAGATACACGACCAAAAAGCGACTAACTTCTGCCAGCGTTAAAAAAAATCAGAATCTGATTCTGATAATGCAAAAGTTGAAAATTTTAGCCTTAATAATAACTGTACTAGCGGCGCTCACGCTTAATAGTTGTAGCACTGCTACAACTGAACAGTATGAAGCTACAGCACTCACCAGTTACACCTGGCTTGTTTTGTATGCTAATAACCTAACTAATCAACCACAGCCACGCATTGAAACATGAACGAATACTTCAGTGGTGAATCTGAATCGAGTAAAACCACCAGGAGCAGTTGTTGGGCCAGACAACCGTGGGCTATGGTGGCCTACTTTACCTCCTCGGCCAAGTGTTGATGAAGTTGAACAACGTAAAAAATCTCAAGAAGAGGCAGGCAAACCTGAATTGATGAAAGATGTTCAGTACAAACTGACCAAATTTAAGTCGGAGGTTGGAAGTCGGAAGTCGGAAGTAAAAAATGGTCTGATGCCCCCGAACTCAAATGCGAAAAAGCCAATAAAGAATTTTGCTCTTAAACGCACTCTTCGAGACAAAAAGCGTCCAAGATCAATCTCCTAACTTTAGCTATGGGGTATTACTTCCGACTTCCAACTTCCAACTTCCGACTTCCAACTTCCGACTTCTGACTTCTGGAGTGGGTAATTTACAGAAGACACTACCTACTAATTATGATGTTTATCGGCAAGTAGTAAAAGCTTACCCCCAAAGAACCCCTTTGGAATTAACTTTGGGTGTGAATGATAATTCAGTTGAAAAAGCTGAACCTGTCAGCAAGTAGTAACCCACTCGTTACGTAGTCAGCAAGAAGTTAGAGATTAAGGCTGAATTACTTTTCAACAAAAGATTGGTGGTAAATTATAAATCAAAGAGTCAACAACGATCTAATTTAATTTCTGCTGCGTTGATAAAAAAGATTTCAAAAATGACTATTGGGGGCTATATGGGGGCTATATATACCCCAACAATATCTCAGGACTTTGATGACATTTTGACCCCTATATAGGGTGCATATAGGTGCTAAATGGGGTATGCTTGAATGGTAAATATTTTGTACCCCATTTAGCCCCCAAGGGGTTATGATAAGCTCTTGAGTTGGGAAAATAAGGGGGAAGATATTTTATTCTTCTTTCTCTTGCTCTTGCAGATCACTTGAACAAATAATTTTCACAAATTAAAGTGTATTACTTGGAGCCTATGTCAAACATTCACACCTTACAAAAAATTTTTCCTGCGGGTTTCGACAACGGTTACGGAAGTCTCAAACTTTTAGTCGAAGGGTTTGAAGTAGTTCGTGTCCCCAGCTATATAACCAATGCCGAGATGGAAGATGTTCCAGGGCGTGTAGTTTTTAACGGTAGTGGTTATACAGTTGGAGAGTCCGCTTATCGGACAGGGAATTATTTTGACCGCAACACAGACAATAATGAAAATAAAGTCAACAACGCATTATTAACTTTATTGGGTGCATTGGCACATCTACCACACCGTAAAGCTTGGCACTTAAAATTAGTCGTCAGTTTACATGATGTTGCTCTGGCATCAGAACTACAAAAAGTACTCAATGGAGAATATCAGCCGATACTTGCTGGCAAGCAATCAGACGTAAAAGTAGAAGTGCTGAAAGTTGTACTAGAGGGGATGGGTGCATTATTTGGGCATCCACTGCCAAAAAAATTAACCATTTTAGACTTTGGCAATGGAACAACCCTGTATTCTCGTTACAACCGGGGTCAGCGAGAAGTTCACACTGCTTACCCCATTGGTGTAGAAGTTCTCATCGATGATATCTCCCAAAAGATGAAACATTTAAATGGCGGAAAAATCGGAGATCCATTCAAAATCCGATTTTGTTTGGAAATGGGACATACCAGGTACAGCCGTGACATCGATATCAAAGATATATACAGTGCTTCTTTAAAAGATTGGTATGAAAAATACTTGAAGAAAGTGGTGAATCTGACACTTGATGCCAAGCATCAAGGGGATGAAATCTGGGCGATTGGTGGAGGTTGCCTCTTACCAGGATTTAAGAAGCTGTTGGAGAAGAACGGTTTCAAGATTCTCGACAATCCAGTAGAAGCCAATGTCTTTGGGCTTTTAGAGATGGCAAAAACCATCACCAGCAAGAATCCAACTACTACATCTCTTAAGTGAATATAACTATGGCAGACAAACTTGACTTAACCCCAGAAAAAGTTCGGATCAAAGATAGCTACCGTGAGCGGATATTTGCCGAATCACAGCAACTAGGCAAAAGTTACCTAGAGACGCTTTACTTTATTATTGATTGCTATTTTGCTTTCAGAAAGGGTGCATTTGGGACACAACAAGCTTTCACCCCGATTAATACTGAAGACAACAAACTCCCTTCAAGGACTACAACTTCATTTACAGAGGAGAAAGAAGATTCTGATGGTGAAACATTCAGCCTTGACTTTGATTTATAACTCCCGGTTCGCTCATTTTTTTGGGAGTTCGAGAAATTGCCGAAAACCAGAAAATCTAGGTGTAGTAATGGTTTTAGCCATTCCCCTAAATTTACCTTGAACTACCACCCTGCTCTAAAAACTCTATTTTTATGCGATCGCGCAAAGTCGGGACGAGAGTACATTTGTATTACAGGCTATAACCCCTATTAAATCGTTTAGCTTTTTTCTAACTCAATTTAAAATGGGCGAACCGTGAGTCCTAAGACTGTTTCGATGTTAATTAGAGCATCATTTTCTGAGCCACCCAAGACACTAAGCAAGTCTGCTAATCGATCATCGCTACAATTTTTATCCCGAATTTCCCATCCCGTTGTTCCTTCCAAAATCTGGTGATGCTGCCGTACCCATGATTCCACTGCACAAAGTCTGTGATCTGCCTGAGTCAATATGTAAGTCAATAATAATACCCCTAATTGACCGTAGCTCAAACCCTGACGATTGCCATGTGGTCTGGGTAATTCCTCGTCGAGCAGAAATGGGATCTGCATTTGTGATAACCAATTAATGATCGCTGGAAGATCATCTACTTGCTCTGATGTGGTGCTTTGCAACTGTGACCTAGCCGCCTCAATTATTAGGGAATACCTTTGCAGACTACACTTTCAGGCTGTTATTTGGCTACGCTCTACTTGCTGACGGTTGACTTGAGAAGTTTTATGAATCAACGGTTGCTTGGGAAGTTTGATGATAATTTCTAAATAGTTATCTAAGATAATCGGGTAGAAAATAGCAGTATTCGGGTTATCGCG
>NZ_NOLK01000210.1:0-11613 GCF_002245985.1 Nostoc sp. 'Peltigera membranacea cyanobiont' 232 | reverse complement strand
TCCCCCACTGAGAAAGAGTTTACCCTTCCCCGCGCTATGTCCATTATCTTCTAGCAGGCGTTGATAATGTACTGGCAAATGTGCGCTGTTTTCCCATGTGCGTTTCCAGTTTACTCTCTGGGGATTCAGGCGAGATTATTAAGTAAGTACCTCATGAACCAAATCGATAAATATCCCCCTTTAGTTCTCAAATAAGGGACTTCCAAATAAAAAATAATCAATCGCTTTGGGGAGACAAGGGAGAAATATTGCTACCTTGTCCCCCTTCCCTTGTCTACCTTGTCCCAATTCCCCATTCCCAATTCCCCATTCCCCATTCCCCATTCCCTTCATGTATATTGTTGTCAGCTACGACATTCCAGAAGATAAGCGTCGAACTAAAATCCATTCAATTCTCAAATCTTACGGACAATGGATGCAACTGAGTGTGTTTGAATGTGATATCACTCCCACTCAGTATGCTAAACTGCGATCGCGTTTAGCAAAATTGATTAAACCCGACACCGACAGCGTGCGCTTTTATTTTCTCTGTGGCTGTTGTCAGGGAAAAATCGAACGTATTGGCGGAGAACAGCCACGAGACGAAACAATTTTCTTTGCTGAATCCGCTTCTGGCTAGGTTCCTCCATCTCAAATGCGCGGAGGGGTAGGTGTACAAATCCCACAGCCTCAAAAAAGTGCTTCTATCCCAACTTCAGTAAGGCTTTCAACCCATTAGTTGCCTACTCCTCATCCGCGCAATCTCTGAAATGCTTATCAAAAAACGATTTCAGCCTTTAAATTTTCCTGGCGCTCTTTCCAAACGAATCCTCTAATGCTATGATTGCCCTTGAACCGCGAAACTGCACCTTGAAAACTAAATACAGCTTGGGTTTCAGCCTCCTGCCATTGCAATTCATCAAAATCCCTATTAGGGATTGAAACGTATAAGTGGTGGTAGTGATGGCAATAAATCAGAATATTGCAATTCATCAAAATCCCTATTAGGGATTGAAACAGTTCCTTTTGAAACCTTAAACAACCTTTGCAAATTGCAATTCATCAAAATCCCTATTAGGGATTGAAACGAGCCGTGCTAACCAGATGCAGAGTGCTGGGTAGATTGCAATTCATCAAAATCCCTATTAGGGATTGAAACATGTTCTCAATTATATTTTGCACCCTGACAATCTTATTGCAATTCATCAAAATCCCTATTAGGGATTGAAACAAGAAAATGCATATTCACAGAGGGAATTTATTAAAGATTGCAATTCATCAAAATCCCTATTAGGGATTGAAACGGGACAGCGGCAACTGGTGCTTTATTAAGATTAAGATTGCAATTCATCAAAATCCCTATTAGGGATTGAAACTTTGAAGTAACTCAGATGTCGCCAGAAGACGGCGAATTGCAATTCATCAAAATCCCTATTAGGGATTGAAACGGAGAAACTCCACAACTAATGTCAGTGCCAGAATATTGCAATTCATCAAAATCCCTATTAGGGATTGAAACCCGACTTCGCTCTTGGGATAGGAGCAATCCATCAATTGCAATTCATCAAAATCCCTATTAGGGATTGAAACTCAAAAATTGACCCCATAGCTTCATTACCGCTAAATTGCAATTCATCAAAATCCCTATTAGGGATTGAAACCTGGATTATCAGTTTGTAGCAGTTGTGTACGTGCTATTGCAATTCATCAAAATCCCTATTGGGGATTGAAACAAAAATTGGGGAAAGGGTGGGCTTAGTGCCCACCCTAGATCATTGTCTAATTGGTACTATACAGGTGCTTCAGTAGCAGTCTTACCAACCAACATTGCAGCATTTTCCTCGCTTTCGAGGATACCAAATTCAATCAACAAATCTTCTAACTCTTCCATCTCGATAGGTGTGGGGACAGTCAGATTCTTGTTGTTGATGATCTTTGTACCTAATGTCCGATATTCATTAGCTTGGTTACTGTCAGGCGCATACTCGTTAACAGTCATCCGGCGCAATTCTGCGTGTTGCACAATGTTGTCACGAGGTACGTAGTGAATCATTTGGGTGTTCAAGCGTTTTGCCAGGGTTTCGATAAGATCGATTTCCCGGTCAACGTTACGGCTGTTACAAATCAAACCACCCAAGCGCACACCGCCAGTATGAGCATACTTGAGAACACCACGAGCAATGTTGTTAGCAGCATACATCGCCATCATTTCACCAGAGGTAACGATGTAGATTTCTTGTGCCTTACCTTCACGGATAGGCATAGCGAAACCACCGCACACAACGTCACCCAAAACGTCATAACTTACAAAGTCAACATCTTTGTAAGCACCGTTTTCTTCTAAGAAGTTGATAGCGGTGATAATACCACGACCGGCGCAACCTACACCAGGTTCAGGGCCACCAGACTCCACACAACGGACATCCCGGAAACCGGTCAGCATTACTTCTTCGAGTTCAATATCTTCTACAGCGCCACGTTCAGCAGCTAATTGAAGAACGCTTGTTTGAGCTTTACTGTGTAGCATCAAACGGGTAGAGTCAGCTTTGGGGTCGCAACCAACAATCAGGACGCGCTGACCCATTTCTGCCATTGCTGCTAGGGTGTTTTGAGAGGTGGTAGATTTACCAATACCGCCTTTACCATAGAAAGCTATTTGTCTAATTTTTTCGTCAGTCATGGTTGTGTTTTCCTACAATGATTTAATTGATGGGTTTGGAAGCTTGATATGAGATATTCACCCTTGGAACGTAGGGAAGTAGAGCCTGTTGGCGTTGACGTGTAGCAACTTGTTACTAGACATCACACCCCGACAAAAACAGTTAAAATCAGAACATATTTACCCACAAAGCGATCGCTCAAGGGATAGAGAAATCTCCATCTCCTAATAAAGAAGCCTTTAAAACATTGACTTCAGCATTGTCAGTTGTTGTAACAGAATCCCAAATGGTTGCTCAAGCCTCAAGAGTGGTTGCAGCAGGAATTCAAACGAACGCAGATTTGTTCCATGAACCACACAACCAACCAAATTGCAATCCACTCTAAATGGTCGCTGCAACTTCTCTGATTTTGCAGATGTCAAGTCGCCAAGAACCTCTATAGCGCTTCTCGTTTCGTGATTGATACAGCAGGATAAATTCCAGCCAAAAAGTGATAGCTATAGGTGCAGTACTATAATGCCTGCACAGGCAATCCCTAACACTCTGGCTTAGATAATATCTAGGTGACTTTTGACAGGATGGTAAATTCCTGAAAATTGTGGAACGACACCATTCTGCTTGAAATTTGCGTTCTAAAAATCAGCAACTGCTTCAACTTAGTCTTGCGGTTGAAAATGTTTGCCCCCGCAAGACTAAGTTTGTAAATATTCTGTATTTCTATTGATTTGTCAGGCTGTACTAAGAGTCTTTCTTCCCAGACTCCAAGAGTAATCGCCTTTGGTAGGTAATAATGCTCTAGCTAGGTTAGCCAACTCTTATTGGCTTAGACCCAGATAAATTTCAATTGACTTCAAGTTGTTACAAAGGCTACGATCCTACTCAATCTAGTTTTAGATTTTTGTTACAAAAAGATGTAGCGATTTTAAGGGGGACTTACCAGAGCAAAAAAACTTTCTTGAGCTTGCCTCAAACTTGTCTTGAAGTCTTTTTGTGTTTTCACTGTTTTGATTCCTATAAAAACCATAACATACATCTCACTAATTTATTTGCTGAATATCAAATTATTTATCTACTCATCAGAACATTATCCTTAGAATCTTTAATAGTCATAAGTTACGCGCTCCTTGGTTGCCATTTAGGAAAAATATAGTGATAGCAAATTTGTGCAGTTAGATACTTTTGGGTATTTTATAAAAGTATTTAAAACTAATGTTTTACAACAAAAACATAATTTGTTATTTTTTCACTGCAAAACTTCGTCATGAAAGTAGATTAAATAAGAAACTATTTATAAAGTAAATATTTAAGTAGGTGTGTTAAGGCTTTAACCTAACACACCGTGTTATGTAGACCATAAACTCAGCTGATTGGGAGGATGCTCAAGATTATTCCAAGGTAGGGGTGGAACTGGTACATTACTCTGTTCTAATAGCTGTTGGAAGTGACGCGCTATGTTAGGCGATCGCGCTTCTATTGGACAATGAACAAAGAAATAAACTCGCACTCCCGTCTGTAACCATTGCTGAATCTGCCTTAGCCATTCTTCCATAAAGGGCTGATTCACTGATAAATTTGGATGGGAAATAAATCGAATCAAAGTAAAAGGTGCTGTGACACTCAATTGCAACGGTAATTTTGGTTTCCGCCGTTCCGATTGCAACTGGGGGTCATCATCTCCAGTATAAATGGGACGTGAGTCTAACAAGACCCGTCCTACACCTAGCTTTTCTAAAAGCGCCGTCAAATTACTAGCATGGGGTTCCCTGAACCAGTCAGGATGACGAACTTCCAGCGCTAGAGGTGCGTCTGTACGCGGCCAAGCTTCCAGAAAATTAGTCAAATCTTCAAGCAATGTAGGTGCATAACTCGGTGGTAACTGGGCAAATATCGGGCCAAGACGCTTACCTAAAGGGCGCATCCCCTCCAGAAATTTTAAAGCCGCCGGAATATAAGGTTGCAGCAACCCTTGATGAGTAATATCTCGCGGTAATTTCAAGCAAAATTCAAAACCTGCTGGGGTTTCGGCAGCCCAACGAGTTACAGTTTCTTGGTTAGGCACTGCATAAAAGGTGGTGTTACCTTCTACAGTGGTGAAGCGACGACTGTAAAGATGGAGAAAATCGGTAGTGCGAGTCCCTTGGGGATAGAGTTCGCCCACCCAACCTTTATATGCCCAAACAGCACAACCAATAAAAAAGTTCACAGTGCCTAAAGCCTTGATGTGTCATATTCAATTTTACAGGTAGGTTGTAGGAATGGATCGGGCTAGGTTAGATTCCCGACTGCAAAATATTTGATATTAACAAATTTGAAAGCTTGAATACTACCAAAATCGTTAGTGCATAAACTTAAATTAGGACTTACGCATCAAGTACGAAATGTAGGGGCAATCCCCTGCGGGAAGCCACCTTGCGCGTACATGAATTGCCCCTACGAAAAATCAAGGCTTTTACTGCCTTTTTGCCTAAGTTCTATTACAGCAGTTTTCATGTATTTGAACCACATCTGCCATAAGGGCACAGCATTGCTGTGCCCTTATGGCGTGGTCTATTTACCTAAAAGTTTGTTGCTCGCAGCTTTGAAAAGACTTAACGACACTGACGATATTTGACGTGATAAACTAACCCTCGGTGGGCGAGGTCAAAGGAGTCAACAGTCGCCATCCCTTGACCACTGGCAGTCATTGCAGCATTCACCCGCATATTTACACTGTCGCCACAGCGTGACCAAACATTAGCCACAGTTACTAATTGATCGCGAACGTTGTAATCACTTTCGCCTTTAAATGTCCGAGAAAAAACAGGGCCACGCTGACCAGCAAAAAAGTACTCTGCTCTGAGTCTGCCAGTTGTGGCAGGAGCAACATAGCCCCGATAATCAGCATCGTAGAGGGAAATTTGAAAGCCTTGGGGGATTTTTATTGGAATGCTTAAGTTACAGCTTTTGCGTCTTTCTTCTGCCTTATTGCCTACAGCTATAAACTTATCAAATAGAATACTTAGCTCTTGACCATCGGGACTGACACTTACACTAGCAGATCCTTCAGGGCAGCCATTACCACCATATTCTGCACTTACAATTTCCACTTTGTCGTTAGCAAAAGCAGGGCCGACAGAAGCTGTTATCAATGTAGCCGCAGCTAGAAAAGCTTTGATACAGTTGATAGATGTTGTCTTGAAATTTTGATTATTCATAACTCACCTGTTTGAAGTATTTTGGACAGTATTAGTTCCAAATTTGTTGCGGCTGATTCCGAAAAACTGATTGTTAAAAAATCAGTATCAACCATATTTAAATGGGCAGACAAACCCATGTATAACTTATAACAAGTTGCTGGATTTTTGATATGGATAAAGAATCTACAATAAACTTATTTCCGGTGAAATAATCAACGCATTAATAGGGCAAGTATCAATTGGTAAAATGGACTAATTCGCTTCAAAAAGCCTAAACATAGTCTATTAAAGCTATTAGCAAAAACTCAAAGCTATCGAAAGGTTAGCTGTTTAACCTGCCGAAGCTACATCTGGATATTGAAGTTTAGGTAACTAGAATTAAACTGAATTCCTGATAGAAGTATCTAAACAAAAGTCAGTATCGTGAGTCAGAATAAATACGCAATTTATGTATTACTGCTGGAGAAAAAACAAGAGTTTCCCTCACTAAATAAAATATTTAGCAGTCTACAATTAGCGATATTTTGCCTCTAATTAATTCTAATTTTTGACTTTTAACTTCTTAGTCAAGCCTTGGATATTTAATCTGTACTTGCTTAATGACTAAAGATTTTATGTTATGTTCCCGTAAAACTAACTAGGCGATCGCAATTGATGATTTAACCGCAAAATAGGCGCACAGTATTACTTATGCGTTCCAACTTAGGTACTTCCACTAAAAAAACTGGGTAGCACATCTGTGCTACCTTACTCGATGTCGTAGCGCAACCTTAGTTATTGATAAATTGCACCATCAGGCATAATTGCCCCAGCTAAGTTAGCGCCAATTAGTTTAACCAAAAGGCGCTCACCAGAGCGAATTCGCGCTCCCGTCAAATCGGCTCCTCGCAAGTCGGCTCCACTGAGATCCGCTCCAATCAAATTAGCCGCGCGTAAATTCGCCTCCCGAAGATCCGCTAAAAGGAGGTTTGCTCGAAATAAGTTTGCTTCTGATAAATTCGCACCTCTGAGGTTGACTTTGTGCATAAAAGTGTCACTGAGATTAGCACCACTCAAATTGGCATAACTCAGATTTCTGCCAGATAAGTCTTTGTTGCTCAAATTTGCCCGACTGTAGTCTTTGCCACTCAAATCTGAGTTTTGCTTTGGTGGTGGCTGGATTGTTTGAGATGGTGGTTGCTGTTGAGGTGGAGGTGAAGGTGAATTAGATGTGGTTTGATGTTTGGTTTTTAGAGAACGCAACTTTTCACGAGCTTCATTTATGGCTTTCAGCTTGTCTTGTGCTTTCTGCTGTAAACGGAGATTGTCTTTGGGAATGCGATCGGGATGCCAAACAAAGACTAAATCTTTGTAAGCCTGGTTCACTTCCTCAAGTGTTGCTCCAGGCTCTAATTCCAAAATTCTATAGTACCGCTCCAGATCGCTCATACGATATTTTGGTGGACAATCAACTTAATTATCAGTGATGGAGCTATTTATTCGCTGCATCATTATGTCATCGATCGTGGGGGATTGGGCATTGGATATTTCTTTGCTGCTACTCTAACTTCCTACTTTCTCATCTTCCCATCTCCCCATTTCTCCATCGAGCGATCGCTCTCAAATTATGCTGCAACTGGAATCTGATAAATTTCAATCACAATCCAAACAACAATTGATAAATGTGATAGGAAAGTTAATATAGTCCAAATATAGGGCATCCAGGTAATAGGTTCTTTGAGATTAGCAGGAAAATAGTAAGCTACTATGCCAATTAGAGTAGTGGGAAGAATTACAAAAACTGCTGCTGCTAATCCATAACCCCAACCTAATTCCACCCCTTCTAACTGGCCTTCTGTCCAACTAAACCCATTCCAACGCCAAGTTAAGGGTGGTTGCCTAGATGGCATCTTGATTTGCTGTATTTCTAAGTTGACTGTAAAAATCTCTTGACAAAAGTCACAAGCCATAGCTTCCATCAACGGCATGTGAGAAATCTTACCTATCCGACAGACTGGGCAGGGGTAAACTCCATAATAGTCGAAAGATTGGGCTAAGATTTTGGAACTGGGCATAATGAAACTGATGATCCTAAAAAGTTGATCTGGCTAATGAGGAATTGGGTAAGAATAATGTGTAGCCATTGTCAATTGTCTGCAATTAGCTTTCGCAAGTTAAAGTGACAAGTCAGGAAAATTACAGCAGTTTTTTTCCATGAAGTATAAAGTTACAGGTTTGGAGGCAGAAGATAGAAACTCTTTATATATATCTGGTTTTGAGTCCTGCATTTTGTATCTCACTTCAAAAGTAAACTACTGTATATATATTTTTAGGAGTTACGCATTCGCAAGAAATACCAAATATAGATGACTTGAAAAACCACATCTGTCGTAGGGCAATTCATGTAGACGCAAGACGGCTCAAGGCAAAGTATTGCCAGCGGATCTTCACTCCTACAGTTGTACTGAGTCTATCGCTTTTTTATGGTTTGTTGGGGGTCTTGACACCACCTAATCTTCCTGTTAATGTTAGCTTAAATAGGCATATTTATTAAGTTTTCCAGCAAAAGCCGCACAAATGCTTGACACAAATTCCTACTTTTATTTTTGGTATAGGGTGGTTCACCGGGAGTGAATCGAGTTTCCTAATGGAAACCGCCCGGTGAACCGCAGAGCTAACTCTGCGGTTTTTGTTGTTTTAAGGAGAATTTCATCGTCATGACTTATTTAAGTAGCTGGTTTTATGGCTTTTACTTTTGGCCCAGAGTAAGTTCCGGGTAAGTAGCGTCATGTCGATGAATCAGAACGCGCCCGGAACTTTTCAAAGGTTCCGGGCTTTTTTGTTACTGGGGACTGGGGACTGGAAAACAACTCTTACCTTAATTCCCAGTCCCTAATTCCCAATCTTTAACTTTTCAGGAGAATGAAATCATGATTAATGCCAAACTTGCCGCACAATCTCATCCCAACCACCAGACAATCGTTAAAATTTCAGAAAAAGTCGCTTTCGGAGGCGAAGAACTGGTAATTATTGGCGGCCCTTGCACCGTTGAAAGCTTAGAACAAATGGAGATAGTCGCCCAAAAACTATCTACTGCATCGGTGCAAGGGTTACGTGGCGGTGTCTACAAACCTCGCACATCTCCTTACGCTTTCCAGGGGATGGGTGAGTCAGGATTGAAGATTTTGGCAAGAGTGCGATCGCATTACCTTATGCCAGTTGTCACTGAGGTGATGTCAATTTCTCAAATTGAAGTAGTCGCCGCCCACGCTGATATGCTGCAAGTTGGTAGCCGCAATATGCAAAACTTCGACTTACTCAAAGCTTTGGGGCAAGCTGGTAAACCAATACTACTCAAACGTGGTTTAGCTGCGACAATTGAAGAATTCGTCATGGCTGCTGAATATATCCTCAGCCACGGTAATCCTGATGTGGTGTTGTGCGAACGCGGTATCCGCAGCTTTGATGATTACACTCGCAATGTCTTAGATCTAGGGGCAGTGGCAGCACTCAAGCAAATAACTCATTTGCCTGTGATTGTAGATCCTTCCCATGCGGTCGGTAAACGGTAACTAGTAGCACCTGTGGCTAGGGCTGCGATCGCTTGCGGTGCAGATGGATTAATTATTGAATGTCACCCAGAACCAGAAAAATCTGTTTCTGATGCCCGCCAAGCCCTCTCTTTAGAAGATATGGTGCATTTAGTTGATAGTTTAAAGCCTGTAGCAAAAGCCGTTGGGCGTAGTATATCAGATGTCGGGGCGGGTTTATCACCTGCCCCGATTTTTTGTGCTGCTTAAATTTCAGTTGAGGCGATCGCTTAAATGTCTGAGTCCAAATATTTCTTTTGGCTTAAAGACAAACTGCGATCGCCTTCGTAAAATCAAGTTGAAGCTCTAAGCTATTACATTTTTTCTCAAGCAATTTTTGCAACACAACCCTACATATACGAATAAAGTCAAAATGGCTTCATACCAAAGTCATAACAACTTAGTACAAAAGTCACAAGATTTTTACAACAATTTCTTCCACGTAACAGACAAATACCCAGTTTATCCATGTTTTATCAATGATTGTGACCAGATCAATCAAAAAAACCTACATGACACGAGTAAAAGGAGAAAATACCAGATTAGGTTTGAGGGTTCTGGCTGTTTATGCAGCTTAAATGGATAAAGTCGAGCTTAGTATGGAAGTGATAACCTGTGAGGCTGTTATATGCCTGAAGTGAATTCTCAACAACCCATAAATACTGCCGCTACTCTTGTGGAGAGTTATGCAGCAGGAAAACGGGACTTTAGTAAAGCGGAATTAGGTAATGCCGATTTGCAAGCCATTAACTTGAAAGGTTCTGATTTCAGTTATGCAGACTTTAGTGAAGCTAACCTAAGTGGCGCTAATCTTAGAGGAACTGACCTGAGTTTCGCCGATCTGGGTCAAGCTAACTTAAGGGATGCCGATCTTAGGGGAGCATTGTTGATGTCAGCGAATCTCCGCCAAGCCGATCTCAAAGGAGCAAAGCTGGAAAAAGCAGACTACGATCGCAGTACCCATTTTCCCCAAGATTTCGACCCAATAAAAGTGGGTATGCAGATTAAATTTGAAGATTGATTAATTTAAGTTGAACGATCTTACTTGCCTCAAGATAGAGATTTTTCTTCCAAAAGAGTTGTATTTTTGAAAGAAAGCCTATCTATGAGGTTGACAATGGAGGCGAAAAATGAAACCCTCAATCGACGCACACCACTAATTACCTCTGGAATTTTTCTTGGCGTGGGTCTTGGAGGGTTTATTGATGGAATTTTACTGCATCAGATCCTCCAGTGGCATCACATGCTTAGTAACATTCGACCTTTGACAAACATGGCGAATATAGATTTGAACATGGTATGGGATGGGTTATTTCATACCTTGAATTGGGTATTCACCGTGATAGGACTTGTGTTGCTATGGCGTGCCGGAGGGCGTGATGATGTTCCTTGGTCATCACAGACTTTTATTGGGTCAATATTGATTGGGATTGGTTTGTTTGACTTGGTTGAAGGTTTAATTGACCACCAAATTCTCGGTGTCCATCATGTGAAACCAGGCCCAAATCAGTTAGCTTGGGATCTAGGATTTCTTGCATTCGGTGCGCTACTTGTTGTTATCGGCTGGATAATGATAAAAAAAGAGTCAAGAGTCATTAGTCAATAGTTTTGGGCATAGGGCATAAGTTATTCTCCCTTGTGCCCTTTGTCTCCCACTTATCTACTCCTCTACCCCTCTCTATGCCGTACAGATACTTTTGAAGAAACTAGCTTGAGTTGGCAGTTATCTCAATTCCAACAACAACCAGGAGAATGGTGGGAATACCAGTTTTACCGCTTTGAACGGGCTTTACCAGAATTACCTACTGGATGGTCAATTAGCCCAAGGCTTGGTGAGTTGCTGAAATTCCTGTTTTGGCTGGTAATAGCCTTATTTATAGTTTGGATAGGTTGGCGATCGTGGCGAGAATTTAGTCCTTACCTATATTCTTGGCTGAAGAAAAGTGGCAATCTCACTGATTTTCGCGTAAAAACTCACTCTAGTGAGTCATCCATAGACATTTTGTTGGAGCCAAGAGAAGAGGGATAACTAAATAGAAGAAAGAGTGAAAGTCAAAAGAAATAATTAAAAAATAAAAGCCTTCTCATTTTCAATTTGAGGAGGCTTTTAGTTTGTATAAATATGCCTGGCACCGAGCTATTTTTGCGTAGGGCTACCCCTAAACTATCGTTGCCGCAACAGCGTTTCACCTCTGAGTTCGGGAAGGGTTCAGTGTGGTTCCACCGCGC
>NZ_NOLK01000021.1:0-79021 GCF_002245985.1 Nostoc sp. 'Peltigera membranacea cyanobiont' 232 | reverse complement strand
CTGCTCCCCTGCTCCCCTGCTCCCCTGCTCCCCTGCACAAGCACGGGCTTTGAGAGGTGTGGTGAGAAATCAGGGATTAGTATTGTAGGGTATTGCCAAATTAATTAATGAAATGCTGTACTAAATTCTGTCGTTATAAATGCACAAGGTGTTGTTTTCTCTCTTCACCCATATATATCTCATCTTCTCTGTGAATGAACACTTCTGACAATGCCTGATAAGCTTCACACCAAGCCGCCATCACTTCTTCTGTAGCAGCTTCTCCCAAAACATCTTTCATCGCTTGCAGTAAACTTTCCCCGACAATAGGATATTGCTCTGGTGTAACATGAGTCTGCACATGACGACGGACAATCTTCTCTACCATCGACTTTAAAGCAGGCAAATTATCAATTTGATTGGCATAGCTATAAACTGCTGTAGCTAATCTCGCAGGCTGAGAACCATCTGCTTGAGCCGCCATACTAAATTGTTCTCTAACCTCTGGATGATTTTGAAACATAATTTCATACATCCGAGTTGTGATTTGCTCACCGTTCTTTTTCAAAACAGGTGCTGTAGATTTGACGATATCTATTGTTTGTTGGCTAACCATAGTTTTTCAACCACTTGGAATATTGATTGACTTCACTTTAGTGATTATTCCTATTGGTTACTATGAGCTAGCTCAGTTAAGGGGTAAGTAACTACGCAAAATTAATTACAGTCATTGCGAGCGAAGTGAAGCAATCTCAGCCCTTGCGATTGCTTCATTTCGCTTCTCTACGAGACGCTAACGCGAACGCTGAATTCGCAATGACATTGTGTAATTAATTATGTTTACCTACTTATTATCATTAAAAAACTGCAACAAAGATGAAAATGTAACAATGGAAGTATGTACATCGATCGTTTATCAAGCAATAATTTGATATGCATACAATTGAGAAGAAGTCAACAACAAAAGCCTGGGCAGGTGCGATCGCAGAACCAGCAAAAGAATTTCCCTCTACGCAATTGCCAATTATCTCTGGTAAAATCCCAGATGGCTTGCGTGGCACACTTTACCGGAATGGCCCCGGACGGCTAGAACGCGGTGACATTAACATGGGACACTGGTTTGATGGAGATGGGGCAATTCTTGCTGTAAATTTTACCGATGCAGTTGCAACTGGTGTTTATCGCTATGTGCAAACTTCTGGCTATCAAGCAGAAACCGCAGCAGGTAAACTAGTCTACGGCAATTATGGTATGACTGCACCAGGGCCAATTTGGAATCAATGGCAAAAGTCCGTTAAGAATGCTGGCAATACTTCAGTGCTGGCACTTCCAGATAAACTTTTGGCACTGTGGGAAGGTGGTAAACCCCACGCCCTCGATTTACAAACTTTAAAAACTTTGGGCGAAGATGATTTAGGAGGATTAACTAAAGGATTAAACTATTCCGCACATTATAAGCGTGACGAGGAAACAGGGGAGATTTTTAACTTTGGCATCAGTCCTAGAAAAGATGCGACGCTGAATATTTACAAAAGCGATTCCACTGGGCAGATTATCCAACAAGCCGTATACGAGTTAGATAGTATACCATTGGTGCATGATTTTGTTTTAGCAGGACAGTATATTGTATTTTTCATTCCGCCAGTGCGGTTGAATGTCTTACCCTTGCTAATAGGGATAAGCAGCTATAGTGATTCTCTAAAGTGGCAACCTAAATTAGGAACTCAGATTTTAGTTATTGACCGAGAAACTCTATCTGTAGTCAGTCGTGGAGAAACCGAAGCTTGGTATCAATGGCATTTTGCTAATGGTTATGTAGATGCTAGCGGTTCAGTAATTGTAGATATTGCCCGTTATGAAGATTTTCAAACTAACCAATATCTGAAGGAAGTACCAACAGGTGAGACTCACACCTCAGCTAAAAGCACACTAACGCGAGTTCATTTGCATCCCCAAACTGGCAAAGTTACGTCAATTCAGCAACTATTAAACGAAAATTGTGAATTTCCGACTGTACCACAGCAAAATGTGGGACAAGCTTCTCGGTACACATATATGTCAAAATCCCGTTCAGGAACAGATATTAGCCAAGAAATGTTAAATGCGATCGCTCGTTTCGACCACAAGACCGAAACCCTCACCGAAGCAGATTTAGGAGAGAACCGTTATCCTTCAGAACCTATCTACGCCCAAGATACCCAAAACCCCGAACAAGGTTGGGTGCTAACCGTTGTCTACGATGGTAATTCTCATCGTAGCGAAGTTTGGATATTTGATAGCGATCGCCTGGATGCCGAACCAGTTTGCAAACTAGGATTACCTACCGTCATTCCCCACAGCTTCCACGGTACTTGGAACCCAGCCAAATAACCCTTTCCGTTTCTACAGCATTAAAACAACAACACTAAGTAAAAACCCATAGCATTGAGCAGACATAATTAATCGCATCCGTCCAATCGATCGGGTGCGATTAATTATTTGGTCATTATTCACTTACTTTTTATACTGGCTTGTATGCAATATTGCAGAAAACTGTATTGTACTTTGAGGGATGTTTTGCAAAAATTGCAATACGGATAAAAACAGTCAAGCAAATTTAGATTTATTCCGCCCACTAATGACAGCAGATGAATCGAGACGAAAAACTGCCTACACAGACTTAGTTTGATATAATCCCAGACTTCCAATGTTTTAGCGCAACGGCTGGAACACTCTCATTGCATAAGCTCCATCTACAAAGGTTGATTGCTACAAAGAAATATGCTTAAGAATCGGTTCGTGCTGATAAATTTATGAGAAGTCAATATTTACCTACAATCACCACTCATGAAAATCTTACTTATTGATGACCACCAATTAATTTTAACTGGAACCTTTAACCTACTCCAACAACAATATCCAAAAGCCGATATTGTCAAGGTCAAAACGGTATATGATGCTCTAGAAGAGATTGCCACTTCTTCCTTTGACTTGATTTTCATGGATTTATCAATACCAGAAAAAGCAGGGACGATCGCCCAAATTGATACAGGGATAAACCTACTTCAACAGTTACTTCAGAAATATCCCCAGCAGAACTTTTTGGTGCAAAGTAGTTATGTAAAAGCATTAGTCAGGATAAAATACGAGATTGATGAGCATCAAGGCGGATTTGCGATCGCAGACAAAGGATTATCAGAACAGGAAATGTTAACTCGTGTCTATATAGCAATTCAAGGTGCAACCCACACACAAGACATCAAAAATGGCTTAGAACTAAAGCCAGAGTGGTTAGAAGTTTTGAAATTGGCATTTGAAAAAGGATTAACAGATAAACTAATCTCCGAACAGATGTATAGGTCTGAACGTGCAGTGCGTACATATTGGACAAAAATTCAAGATGTTCTCGGACTTTATCCAGAAGATTGCAAAAAACAGGGAAAAAATATCCGTATTCAAACAGAGATTCTGGCTAGAAAAGAAGGATTAATTGATTAGTTATTTGTGAGCTAGGGTGGAAATCAAACCTAAAAAACCAGTAAAATCTCAGTTCATGTCTGATGCTTATGATATGGATTAATCTAAGAAGAATTCCGGCTGAAATCAAAATTCTGCTCCTAGCATCACTTCCAGGAACAGTATTTTTGATAATTGTAGTAATTGCACGGTTATGTGGTTTATTGCAAAATTTTGAATTGATGACGTTGGACACATTTTTGCGTTTGCGTCCTCTGGAAAAAACTGATGATAAAGTTGTAATTGTGGGTATTGATGAGAAAGATATCCGCAGTGTAAAAAATTATCCAATTTCAGATAGAGAACTTGCCAAACTGATTAAAAAAATCCAAAAGTATAAACCTATTGCAATTGGTCTTGACATAGTTCGAGATTTACCTGTTGAACCTGGTCATCAAGAATTAGTCCAGGTATTTCAGGACTATAAAAACATAATTGGCATCGAAAAAATATTACCTCCAGATCCAATTTTTGCAGCGCCACAACTACCGCCAAAACAAATAGGTTTTTCTGACATAGTAGCAGATAAAGATAGTCAATATCGCCGCTACTTACTTTTGACACCATCACCTCAAAACCCCAAAAATCCTCAACAATATAAATATTCTTTTGGACTCCAATTGGCAAAAGCTTATTTGTCTGCCCAAAACATTAATATTGAAAATGGGATAATTGACGAATCGACAATCAGATTTAAAACAACAGAAATCACTCCTTTTTCATCTAATTCTGGAGGATATGTCAACGAAGACGATAGCGGATTAAAGATATTAATTAACTTTCGCAATAGTAGTAAACCATTCAATATTTTATCATTGAATGATATTAAAAATGATAATTTCAATCCTAATTTACTACAAGATAAAATCGTTTTAATTGGGATCGTGGCTACCAGTGTTCCCGATTTAGTAAATACTTCTGCAATTGCTACTCAACAAATTAGCGGACAAATCTATGGAGTAGAATTTCATGCTCATGCTTGTTCCCAGATAATTAATGCAGTGATGAACGGACGACCATTGTTAAAAGTTTGGTCGGACGAGTGGGAATATTTATGGATAATAGTTTGGGGTTGTTATCCAATAATTATTTTTTGGTTAACACAATCTTTATGGAAGAATTTATTAGCTGTAGTTGTAGTAACTTTTGCCTTATTTGGTATGGGTTACTTGCTTATTTTATCCGGTTGGTGGATTCCCATAGGAGCGAGTTTATTCACCTTAACAGTAAATGGGTTAGGGTTGAGTGGATTCGCATTCGCTTTATATCAAAATAACCAAGTATTTAAAATTAAAATGAACGAACGCCAACATACAATTGAATATGCATTTACTGTGATTCATAATGGCCCTCTACAAACTTTAGCAAATGTTTTGAGACAGATGCAGGCTCAAGATTGGTCACATGATGAATTAAAATCACAGTTAGAAAAACTTAATTATGAAATTCGAGAAATTGGCGAATATTTAAAGCTGGAGACTTTATCTCAAGAAGAAAGTCTTCGTTTAGGTAGCGGGTTAAAAATTGACTTAAAAAGCCCGATACATGAACTTTTTTATGTAGTATATTCTAGTACCCTAGAACGATGCGATCTAGAATACTTAAAAAATATTAAGGTGAAAATTCGTATATTTGAACCAGTAGATGAGAAGTATTTAAGTGTTCAGAATAAACAAGAGCTTTGTTTATTTCTGGAAGAAGCTTTATGTAACGTAGGTAAACATGCTAAAGATGTCAAACGCATCGAAGCTATTGGTAAAAAAGACAATGATTCGTATACTCTTAGGATTCAAGATAATGGTTCTGGATTGATTTCATCTTTAGAAAGTAAAGGAACAAAACAACTAAAAAATATTGCCAAAAACTTGGGTGGTAATTTTAAGCGTGAAACCCTCTCTCCCAAAGGAACGGTCTGTGAAATTACTTGGAAGTTAGCAAATACTAAAAGTAGTAATTAGATGCTTTGCAATACTTCTCTGTTAAAACCAAAATAAGGTAGATTACTTTTATGCCCCAATAGGCGATCCTTAAGAGACCATTTATAAAGTAAACCTTAAATTGTAGGATGCGTTAAAGCAGCGCGTAACGCACCTGAAAATATGGTGCGTTACGGCTGAAGTAGACTTTCTCAAACCCTCAAATTCCTACACAGCCGTAACACACCCTACTTCATATTTACTTTATAGATGGTCTCTAAATCGGTGCATCTCAAATAATTCTCCTTACTCTATAAAATATTTTTTGGGTGGGCATCGCCCACCCAAAATTATTATCCAATTACCTCAGCAGTCTTCTTCTTATCCAACTTGAGAATCAACACTCCCAAAGGTGGCAAACACAAATCCAGCGAATAGGGACGACTGTGCAAAGACCAATCATCCGTCCACTTACCACCTAAGTTGCCCATATTACTGCCGCCATACTGACGCGCATCACTATTGAACAACTCAGTATAAAATCCCTTTTGCGGTACACCGATGCGATAGTGAGAATGGGGTTGCGGCGTAAAATTGCAAACCACGATCGCAAAATCATCCGAATCCTTGTCACGTCGCATGAAAGAAACTACACTATGACGGTTGTCGCTACAGTCAATCCACTCAAACCCAGGTTCAGCAAAATCCTGAGTGTACAAAACTGGTTCAGAACGGTAGAGATGGTTCAATTCCTGGAAAAACGTTTTTAACTGTTGGTGAGCTTCATGCTGCAATAAATGCCACTCCAAATCTGCCCAAGCATTCCACTCACTCCACTGTCCAAACTCCATACTCATAAACATGGTTTTCTTGCCTGGGTGAGCAAACATATAGCTAAATAAACAACGTACATTAGCTAACTTCTGCCATGTATCCCCCGGCATTTTACCGATGATATTGCTCTTGCCATGCACCACTTCATCGTGAGACAGGGCCAGCATGAAGTTCTCACTGTGGTTGTACCACATACTAAAGGTGATATTGTTTTGGTGGAACTGACGAAACCAGGGATCCATGCTGAAATAATCCAGCATATCGTGCATCCACCCCATATCCCACTTCAAGTTAAAGCCTAATCCGCCTGTGTAGGTGGGCCAAGATACCATTGGCCAAGAAGTAGATTCTTCAGCAATTGAGAGAATGCCGGGGAAATAGCTAAAGATAATGTGATTTACCTGACGCAGAAAATCTGCTGCTTCTAGGTTTTCTCTGCCACCATACTGATTTGGCAGCCATTCTCCTGGTTCGCGGCAATAGTCGTTATAGAGCATCGAGGCAACAGCATCGACACGAATCCCGTCAATATGATACTTGTCAAACCAAAACAGGGCATTTGCTGCTAAGAAATTACAGACTTCATGGCGACCGTAGTTAAACACCAAAGTACCCCATCCTTTGTGTTCGCCTTTGCGGGGGTCAGCGTGTTCGTAGAGGTGGCTACCATCAAAGAAAGCTAAACCATGTCCATCTTTGGGGAAGTGGCCAGGAACCCAATCTACAATTATCCCTAGATCATTTTGGTGACATTTGTCAATAAAATACATGAAATCTTCAGGGCTGCCAAAACGGGAGGTGGGGGCATAGTACCCAGTTACTTGATAACCCCAAGAACCATCAAAGGGATGCTCCGCAATAGGAAGTATTTCTATATGGGTGTATCCCAATTCTTTGACATAAGGAATAAGTCGCTCGGCTAGTTCCCGGTAGGTAAGGAAGCGTGCGCCCGGTTTAAGTTCAGAAACAACAACTACCGGTTCAGTTTCACCATTTGGCAGTTTAGCAGGTTCGGCACTGGAAGCGTGTAACCAAGAGCCTAAATGCACTTCATAAACTGAGACAGGCTGGGTAAGGGGCTCGGTGCGCCGCCGCTTTGCCATCCAGTCTTCATCATCCCAACTATAAGCATCTAAGTCAGTGACAATAGATGCTGTCTTCGGGCGGGCTTCCTGCTGGAAACCGTAGGGATCGGATTTTTCGTAAATGTGTCCTTCAAAATTTTTGATTTCATATTTGTAATGCTCTCCCACGCCGATTTCAGGAATAAACAACTCCCAAATTCCAGTGGGGCCTTTACGCATTTGGTGTTTCCGCCCATCCCAGAGGTTGAAATCTCCGAGCAATGAAACATTACGGGCGTTGGGTGCCCAAACTGCAAAATAAACGCCTTTAACACCGCCTATTTCCGTGGGGTGCGCTCCCAATTTTTCGTATATTCGGTGATGGTTCCCTTCACTAAACAAATGCAAATCAAAGTCTGTCAAGTTGGGAGAGCGGAAGGCGTAAGGGTCATAAGTTACACGCTCATTTTCCCCTTCCTTAATCCGTAACTGATAGTTTGCCAGTTCTGCGGTTTCAATAGTGCATTCAAAAAAGTGGGGATGATGCACTGCTTGCATTGGGTATTCTTTGCGTTGTTCAGGAAGAACGACCCATACTGCACTTGCATTTGGTAGGTAGGCCCGCACAGCCCAGACAGTTTTGCCGTCTTGTTGTATGGGATGAGAACCTAGTATTTCAAAGGGATCGTTGTGCTGATTCCAAACGATGCTGTTAACCTGTTCAGGGGCGATCGTGGTCATGGACATGAAGCTACCTACGTGAAATAACGTGATTGACTAAATCTACTTTTTTAATATCTATATATATTCTTTACATTTATTTGCAATTTTGTCGCCACCGTTATCCTACCTCAGAATGGGATTTTGGGTATGGGGCATTAGGAACAGGGAATTGGGAACATTGCGAATAGAGGAATTGGGGAAATATCTTGACTTTTGAGCCTTGAGTAATTACTAATTTATCAAAAATTTAAAAACGGAAAAAACTGAAATAATGTTTTACGTAGGCGAAGCAAGAAAATCTGTTCCCGAATTTTGGGGTCTAGTTTTGGTGGTGGGACTTCTTGTAGCTGCGCTTGTAATTGAATATATTCGGCAGCTGTTAGGAATCTTCCATCAATTGGCGATCGCGCTTCTATGATAATCTGTGTCCGTAATATTTCTTCTGGTGTATCCTCTGGTGGGGGTAATGCTATGACTACTGACGATCCCCAATAGCCACTCAACACAAAAAAACTTGCAACGATCGCAACTAGACCCAGAAATTTTACCGTTTTTCTCGCTTTAACTCTCCCCATCTCTTGAACTGCGTTCACAACGCAGCATGAAAATCTGTTTTACCCATGCCCCATCTATGTTCCCAATAAAAATCTGGCAATATCAAGGGACATGACCAGGCCTCTCTTAATAGAGAATAGACTACAGGGAATGCTCTTGAGCAATTGCCAGCGATCGCAATAATTATTTATGTCCTCTCAAAACTCAGGAGTCTAAGCCATTCTAAACGCTAAATCTGGCTTAGATTTACGGAATTAAACTCCCTTTTACTCGGAATAAGGTTCGGTCAGGCGAGAATTTCAGGCGGACACTTGGTTGAGAGGGTAATCCTCATCACCAGTGTCCTTTACTTGCTGCCCTACTTAGCTAATGGCTGATATTTGAGCAAACTCTAGGCTCTGATACACCAACAGGGAGATACAGGTTTCTAGATGAACCTAATTAATTCAACCTATATGGTGACGAGCGTTGTTACTAAACTGTTTTGGGCATGATTTAAACTAAAGCTTAAAATGCCTTATTTAGGAGTAGCAGTAGGAGTAGCTGCGGGAGTAGCAGGTGTAGTAGCAGGAGGTTTAGCTCCAGCAGGAGGTGCATCAGTTGGTTCACCTGTAGCAGCTGGAGTACTAGTAGTACCACCACCAGCATCACCACCACCGCCTTCACAGGCTCCGAGAATTGTAGCTAGACTTAAGATTACAGCCAAACCAAAGATTTTTGTTTTCATAACTCCTCTTTCACCAATTGTGGCTAGAACAATTTTTCGCCTGTTGAATACGATACCGTATTTATTGCTTTTTTTTAATGCTGTGAGATTACATGCTAAAAAAAACAATCTTTTGGGGTATTCTTTTTCGGATTACGTATCATACAGCCATCTGATTAGTTTCTCTTAACTCAAGAGCAAAAGGGAAATTACCAAATTTTTTAGCAAACCGAGTTATCATAGCAAAAAATTTTATTTTTTTCACGGAGTATTGCACCTTGCTGCCCCGCGTTGCCATACTTTAGGTGCAATACCTAAAGGGCAAGCTGTCCAGTTTCTAATCACTGATTGCAAACATTGGTACAGCTACCTATCAGAACACTTAAAAGGGTGTAGTCTGTTATGTGTGCTTGTTGCACAGAAGGTAATTTTAACCTCAGCAAAAACATACAATCAAGAAAATCAATCTAAAGTACAGTATTTCCCATCTAAAAAAATTTATGGTAGTTGCTCGTAAATCTGCTGTTTCTACAAGGGGTAATTGGTTCCGGCGAGATTCTATTTTTCCTTTAGGTAGGCGACGCTCTAAGTCTGTGGAGTCAGCAGCACGGAGCGCTTCTACACCAGCTACCCAAGCTACACCCATATCCTCTCAAAGACAACAGCATTCCTCAAAAAATTTAGCGGCTTCTTCCACAAATAAGGTAGTTATGCCCAAATCGTTGAAAGAGTTGGGTAGACAACAAGTGCCAAATCTCAATCAGCAGTCCAGTGCGACTCAAAAGAGTTCAGGGGGAGATTTTCTTCGCCTTCCCACTATGCCTAATTCGGGGGCAGCACCTTTATGGTTGTTGCGCTTGTATACTTTTCATCGTTATTCAACAGTTTTGGCGTTTTTGTTAGTAGCATCGACACTTGCTGTTTATGGATGGACGGTATATTCCCAAGAGCTTTGGAGTAAGTCATATCGCAGACTGCAAAACCTCCAACGTCATGAGCGTCTGCTAACGGCAACCAACGCCACACTGAAAAATAAAATGGCTAAGGAAGCAGAACAATCAACAGCAGGGCTGGTGTTACCAACTCCTCAAGGGATGATTTTCTTGCCTCCAGCATCTCATACTCCTAAGCCAGCATCGTCTAACACAACGTCAAATTCTGAAACGCAACAGCAAACGCTCTCGCCACTGGGATATTAAGGTTAAGAGTTAGGAGTTAGGAGTTAGGAGTTAGAAATTATGGAGTAACTAACTTTAACTTTGGACTTTTGACTCCAAAAAGCAATTTGCTACTGAGTAGGCAATGCAAAAATTACCAAGTAAAACAAAATTCAGAAAGTTTCGGAATCCGACATTCCAAAAACGACAGAAAGGTTCTAAACGAGGGTTGTTGGAGACACTTGCCTCTAATATCCAAGAACAAACATCCAATACCAAGTCTCGACTGTTTATAGTATGGGGCGCATTAATGGCAGCAGGGTTAGGGTTGGGTATCAACTTGTATAACCTGCAAATTGTCAAGGGGCAAAAGTTAACAGAGCAAGCACGAAACCAGCAAATGGTCAATTTGCGACCTTTTATGCCCCGTCGTCCGGTGGTAGATCGCAATAGTAATCTGTTGGCAATTGACCGTCCTGTATATACTTTGTACGCTCATCCCAAGCTATTTGATAAGTCTAATGAAGAGATGGCAGAGCAACTTGCCCCAATATTGGCAAAAGATCCTGCTGAATTAGTGAAAACTTTTCAAAGCAAAAGAAGTGGAATTATCCTTGCCCCAGCCTTACCAGAAGAAATTATCGATCGCGTGACTTCTTTACGCTTAAATGGCTTGGAGTTAATTCAAAAATACTCCCGATTTTATCCGCCAGACGATTTAGTTTCTGATGTGGTGGGTTATGTGAATGTTGACCGTCGTGGTCAAGCAGGTGTGGAATATTCTCAAGAGAAGTTGTTAGAACGTCCTGTGCAAACGGTGCGGCTCAGTCGCTCTGGGAATGGGGCTGTGATGCCCGATCGTGCGCCTGAAGGTTTTCTGCACTTTGATGATTTGCGGCTGCAACTCACTATCGATAGCCGTCTACAACGGATTGCTAGCCTTGCGCTCAAACAACAGATGGATAAGTTTGACGCTAAACGTGGGGCAGTAATTGTGATGGATGCGTTGGATGGTTCCTTACTCGCCCTCGTTTCTCAACCTACCTATAACCCTAATGAATACGCTAAAGCTAATATCTCACTATTTAAAAACTGGACGGTAGCGGATCTTTATGAACCGGGATCGACTTTTAAGCCTTTGAATGTGGCGATCGCTCTGGAAAATGGCATCATCAAACCAGATGATATGTTTAATGACTCCGGTTCTATTCGAGTAGCTAATTACACCATCAAAAATGCGATGAATAATGGTAATGGGCGAATCAGCATCGCTCAGATTTTACAATATTCCAGCAACATTGGCATGGTGCAAATTATCCAACGCTTAAAGCCTTCAATCTACTACAACTGGCTAGAACGCTTGGGGCTAGGACAAAAAGTTGATACAGATTTACCTTTTGAAGTTGGCGGTCGCCTCAAAAGTCAAGAAGAATTTATCGCTTCGCCAATTGAACCAGCTACTACTTCCTTTGGGCAAGGCTTTTCTATGACACCGTTACAGCTAGTACAAATGCACGGTGCTTTAGCCAATGGCGGTAAGTTGGTAACACCCCATGTAGTTCGAGGGCTGATTGATAGCAAAGGGCAGATGCATGATTCACCCACTCATACCATCCCCCGCCAAATTTTCTCAGCCGCAACAACCAAAAAAGTTGTGGAAATGATGGAAACTGTTGTTAATGAAGGCAGTGGTAAGGCGGCACAAATTCCCGGATATCGCATTGCTGGTAAAACTGGTACTGCCCAAAAAGCTAGTCCTAATGGCGGCTACATCAAGGGTGCTAGAATGACCAGCTTCGTGGCTATTTTACCAGTGGAATCTCCTCGCTATGTAGTGTTTGCACTGGTGGATGAGCCAAAAGGAGAAAGTGCTTATGGTTCTACTGTCGCCGCACCAATTGTCAAGTCGGTAATTGAAGCGCTGATTCCTCTTGAAGAGATTCCGCCTAGTAAGGCATTTGAGCAACAGCCGAAAGCGCCATAGAGAGTGGGGAGGGGGACAAGGGATTAACAATTCAAAATTCAAAATTCAAAATGACGCTCTCTACGAGACGCTAAAAGCGAACGCGGACTCGCTTGCCGCCGGCGCTAACAAAATTAAAGACAGTTTCAGATGGGGATTCAATATAATCAGCACCCAGTGCGTAGGCATAGCCCGCCGCAGGCATCGCTAATTCATAAGCAGCTAAAGTATGTTCTGGACGATAGCCGCTCGCGCCTCGGTGGGCAATGATAATTGGAGATGTTGTACTAATAGCCACTGACATCAACTAATCGATATCCTTCACCAACCAGTTTGTCAAAAGTTGCTTGATACTGGGCTGAAGTCAATCCATGTCGCGCTTGCCAAGCTGAACCACCAGACTTTTCCCAAATAGCGGCGTATCGGTTTTGTCCGTTGACATTATAACCACTTACGTCAACTAATCGATATCCTTCACCAACCAGTTTGTCAAAAGTCGCTTGATACTGGGCTGAGGTCAATCCATGTCGCGCCTCCCAAGCTGGGCCGCCAGACTTCACCCAAATAGCAGCATATCGGTCTTGTCCGTTGACATCATAACCACTAACATCAACCAACCGATATCCTTCGCCAACTAGTTTGTCAAAAGTCGCTTGATACTGAGATGAAGTCAATCCATGCCGTGCTTCCCAAGCTGGGCTATCAGACTTTTCCCAAATAGCGGCATATCGGTCTTGTCCATTCACGCTGTAACCACTAACGTGAACTAATCGATATCCCTGACCAACTAGTTTGTCAAAAGTCGCTTGATACTGAGATGAAGTCAATCCATGTCGTGCTTGCCAAGCTGGGCCGCGAGACTTCACCCAAATAGCGGCGTATCGGTCTTGTCCGTTGATATCATAACCACTGACATCAACCAACCGATATCCTTCACCAACCAGTTTGTCAAAAGTTGCTTGATATTGGGCTGAGGTCAATCCATGTCGTGCTTCCCAAGCTGAACCACCAGACTTGACCCAAATAGCAGCATATCGATTTTGTCCGTTAGCTATTGCTTGTCTGGTGTCATGAGGAATTCTCTGTAACTGGACAACATTTTGAGCAATTACTTTTGTGTTTGTCTTGGTATTGCTGACACTATTGGCAAGGTTAATGGGAGCTGCAAAAGCGGAACTAACTAAAGTTGCAAGTAACGCTGCACTAGAGGCAGTAAATGTTAAAGAGCGGATGAACATATTATTAGTAAAATAAAACTGTAAATTTGGGCTTCACTGACTAACTAGGTTTACATTTATTTTTTTATGCAACACCCAGCTAGCAATGCTGACAATTGTGGATACCCCAGATTTACAGGTAATTCCTGAATTCAGAATACCGAACTTTTATTTGTATAGCTTTGGCGTAATTTTACTATGTAGTTTTAGCTGATTTTATACTGACAATAAGGTACAATACAAGACCATGAACTCAAATAAGCCTAGTATAAAACACATTTATATTGACGGTCAAAAGATATTATTTCCCAGCCAAGAAAAATGGGAAACTTTGCGATTTAACCCCTTTATTGATGATATGCCACTAGCTGTTTTAGATTTGCTTTGGCCAGCGCTTGAGTTAACTCAAAAATATCCTGAAATTCACTTAGGGCTTGGAAAGATATCAAATTTCAAGAGATGGATGCCATATATTTTTCTAGAAATAGAATCAAACTTTCAAAGAGTCCAGTTAGAAACTTTAAGCTGTGGTTTTTGCAATTGGCGAGGAAAAACAGCTAATCCTATGGATACGGGTCTATATTGTGGAGATGGGATAAATCAGGATCGGTTTACTCTAATGAAAGCTGCTGAAAGATATCCGATACTTCCTTGCCCTTGTTGTGGCGATCGCTTACCAAGACATCCAATTTGGGTAGAATATAATAATAAAGATTAATCACGGGTTAGTCGCGGCTATCCAAACAAAAGACTTCATTATCTTTAAATTCTATTCGCTAGATATTTTGTAATCATTCTAATGACACAGATTAAGCCGGAAGTAAAGCGCACAGAAGAATTGCGCCAGTTATTGCAACAAGCCAGCTATGCTTATTACGTCTTAGATTCTCCAATGATGGAGGATGCAGTCTATGACCAGCTATATCGAGAATTGCAACAACTAGAAATTCAATATCCAGAGTTGACAGCACGCGATAGTCCGACTCAGCGCGTGGGTGAGCGACCGGCAACGCAGTTTACCTCGGTGCGGCATAATATCCCCCTGTACAGTCTAGAGAATGCATTCAATATTGACGAGTTGCAAGGGTGGGATCAGCGTTGGCGGCGACAAGTACCGAAAATAGATTCGGTGGAATATGTCACTGAACTGAAAATTGATGGTTCTGCTTTAGCTCTTACCTACCAAGATGGCATTCTAGTTAGAGGGACAACTAGGGGTGATGGGGTGACAGGTGAAGATATCACCCAAAATGTACGGACAATTCGCTCAATTCCCTTACGTTTGAATTTTGAAGGGTTAGAAATTCTGGAAAGGGTGGAAGTACGCGGCGAGGCGTTTTTGCCTTTGGAAGTATTTAAACAAATTAATGAGGAAAGGCAAAAAGCAGGGGAGCAATTATTCGCCAATCCCCGGAATGCCGCAGCAGGTACACTCAGACAACTAGACTCGCGTATTGTCGCTAAACGGCGGTTGGCTTTCTTTGGCTATACCCTGCATATTCCTGGTAGAGATGACACCAGTATTGCTAATACCCAATGGGAAGCGTTGGAGTTGTTAGAAAAGATGGGTTTTCAAGTGAACCCCAACCACAAACTATGTGCCGCGATCGCAGAAGTGGCAAAATATTATGAATATTGGGATACGGAACGCCTGAATTTACCCTACATGACTGATGGAGTGGTAGTAAAGCTCAATTCTTTTAAACTCCAAGAACAGTTAGGGTTTACCCAGAAATTTCCTCGCTGGGCGATCGCATTAAAGTACCCCGCCGAAGAAGCGCCTACCCGTGTGGAAAATATTGCTGTAAATGTGGGACGAACGGGGGCGTTAACGCCGTTAGCAGAAATGCGCCCTGTGCAACTGGCGGGAACAACAGTTTCCCGCGCCACTTTACATAATAGCGATCGCATTGCTCAATTAGATATCCGCATCGGCGATACTGTCATTGTCCGCAAAGCTGGAGAAATCATTCCAGAGGTTGTGAGGGTATTAAAAGAACTCCGTCCTGCTGACACTGAACCCTTCGTTATGCCCACCCATTGCCCAGTGTGCAATCAAGCAGTGGTGCGAGAATCAGGTGAGGCGGTGACTCGATGCGTCAATGCTTCCTGTGCGGCGATTCTCAAAGGTTCTATTGAACATTGGGTAAGTCGTGATGCCTTAGATATTAAAGGTTTAGGTGAAAAATGCGTGCATCAACTCGTTGATAAAGGTTTGGTGCATTCAGTTGCCGATTTATATGAGTTGACAGCAGAGAGATTATGTGATTTAGAAAGAATGGGGAAAAAGTCAGCAGAGAAATTAGTTGATGCGATCGCTCAATCAAAAAATCAACCTTGGTCAAGGGTCTTGTATGGTTTAGGCATCCGTCACGTTGGTAGTGTGAATGCCCAATTGTTAACTCAGAAATATTTCACCGTCGAACAGTTAGCGACAGCAAAGCAATCAGATATTGAAGGAATTTATGGTATTGGTGCTGAAATTGCCCAATCTGTGTACCAGTGGTTTCGGATTGATGCCAACCAAACTTTGATAGAACGTTTGCAAGCAGAAGGATTGCAATTAGCTGCCACAGAGGAAACAAAAACAGTTGGTGATGGTAATCAAAAGTTTGCAGGTAAGACGTTTGTCGTCACAGGGACATTGCCAACCTTAAAGCGAGATGAAGCAAAGGCTTTGATTCAAAAAGCTGGTGGAAAAGTGACCGATTCAGTGAGTAAAAAAACAGATTATTTGGTGGTAGGAGAAGATGCAGGTTCTAAATTAGAAAAAGCGCTCTCTTTGGGAATTACGCAGTTAAGCGAGGCGCAATTTTTAGAGATGCTTGAGGATTGATATAGTAATCCGATTTGATTCCTGGAATTATTTCTCTCGTCGGTATTTGTTTTCTTATTAGCAATTTCCATCATTACCTTCATCCACCTAGACTCCCTCATTCTTCATCTTCATCCGATTCATCATCCTCACTCCAATACTGTTGAGGTGCATTTCCATGAACTTCTAAAATCTTTGGTTTTTTGATTTTATTATCAGGTGGATTAATTACTTCTAACTGCACATCAAACTTCCAGTTGTCACCAAAATCATAAAGATAAGTGATTTTAGTACCCGGTTCTATAGACAAATCACCAATTTGCACTTGGTCAGCAAATGGGGGGATTTCCATATAGGGATGACCTATTTTAATTATGCGACCAAAACGGTCTTTATAACTAAACTCATATAGATGGTCATAGTCAAAGTCAAAAGCATCAAGAATCGTCTCTGCTAACCAGCTTAATGGTTTTTTTGCTGGTATAGCAATGCGTCTCCAAACCTGATGAAGAGACACTTTAAAAATATAAATACCATCCGTGAAGCCTTGTTTTGGAACAAATAAATTATGCTCCCATTCTGGAAAAAATGGTTGAAAATGTGACTGCAACTTTCCAAAAGTTACATTGACTTCATCCTGTAATTCTCCTCGGATACCTAGTGGAAATAGTAATTGCAACAAAACATCCCCAAAGGGTAAGCGTTGTAAACTAGTAATGCGCCATCCTTTGCCTTCTGTTGCTTTGCCATGTTGAATAGATAATAATCCAAATAACTCTAACAGGGCAACGTTATGCAGACCAGGGTAATAACTAATATCGTGTTGATGTTCGTATTTAGGGAATTTTAAACCTTTCTCTGGCACGCGGGGCCAAAGTTGAATACATCGAAATAAATTCCCAAATGAATCTTGATGTTCGCCCAAAATTTCGTTATTTCCCCAAATCAACCAGGCTTCTAATAAATTGAAATAGCGTTCTGTTGGATTGAGGTTTGACCATGATTGCAAAGTTGCTGCATCTAAAACTAAAACCTGCTTCTTCCCTTGGGATCTAATTTGGGCTATCCCAGAACTGCGTAATAACAAATATAGTCCATTAATGTAGGGGTATGATTTTTGTACGGGGCGTTTGAGTTTAGTTTCAATGGGGTGACTTAACCGAGAATTGAATTCTGATAATACTTTCAGTGGTAGAAGGTTATTAACACTACTAACCTCCACTCCATTTGGTTGTAACAAATCTATCAGAGTTTGAAAGTCACGCAAAATTGTGCCGGGTTGATTTTCATCAATACTGAGTTCTTGCAGGAGTTGTTGTTGCGACTCTGTTAGAGAAGGTAGTTCAGGATTGAGTGTGCGTTCTAACCGCGCAAATAAATCATCCATAAATAAAAATTATAAATTCTCAATTCACAATTTAATCTTCTGTGTAACCCTGTGCTATTTATACTATGACTTGACCTGATAAGTGTCACAGGAGGTCTATCAAGACCGTAAACTTAATGAGATGTGAATGATAATATTTTCACCTTCTAGTTGACAATCCCAGGGATTTGATATGAATAGTAACACTCGTCTACAGATGATTTTAGCTGATACACCTATTGATACAGTATTACCTGCGATCGCTCAACTAAATCTACCTAACTGGTGGTTAGCCGGTGGTGCAGTCCGAAACACCGTTTGGTCTTCGATTTTTGGCAATGACTGTGGGTTAGTTATTAAAGATTTTGATATTGCATTCTTTGATATAGAGGGAAATCGTTCTCAGGAACTAACAGCAAAGGCGACTCTCACAGAACAATTTCCTCATGACGAGTTTGATGTCAAAAATCAAGCCAGTTTTTCTCGTTGGCGGCTTGGTAGCAGACACTACATTAATACAGAAGATGCCGTTGCAGAGTGGCTGCACACTGCTACTGCTGTCGGAGTTCGACTAGATGCACAAGGCCAATGGCAATTTTTCACTCCCTACGGGTTGGATGACCTATTTGATGGCATTATTCGACCTACGCCAGCACATACTCATAACGTTGATGCCCACAATAAAGCATCGGGGTTCTTACAAAAATGTCCTTATCTGCGGTTGGCGTAAAAGTTATAATAGCTTTTCCGTTACAAGGGAATAATCGCTTTTCAATTTACAACCCTTGGATACGGAATCGCAATGTTAATAATTTTCTCCCACTGGGAATAATTAAATTAGAACCCCTTTCACGATAGGACGGGGGTGATACTAATTTTGTAACTTTTTTGTAACTTGATAGGCAAAAATCAATGCCAAATCCTACTGGATATCAAATCAACTCGACTCTCCACGAAGGAATCCAAACAATTCTTTATCAAACACAAATGCCAAAGACGCAACAGCGAGTTATCCTCAAGTTGCTTAAAAATGAATATCCTACCCTCGAAGCCTTTACCCGCCTTAAAAATGAGTATCAAATTCAGCAAGGTTTAGACCATCCCAACATAGTTAAAGCCATTAGTCTAGAAACCTTTGATAACCGTGTGGGGCTGTTGTTAGAAGACTTTGATGGTCAATCTTTAGCCCAAATTATCCAGACAGAAAAACTTGACTTAATTAACGATTTAAATATTGCTATTCAACTGACTAAAGCTCTAGATTATTTGCATAAACACCAGATTATTCATAAAGATATCAAACCTAGTAACATCATTATTAACTCCCAGACAGGTATTGTTAAACTCACTGACTTTGGTATAGCCTCCCGCCTCAATAAGGAAAATCCCCAATTTAATAATCCTAACTGCGTTGAAGGCACACTTGCCTACATGTCTCCCGAACAAACGGGGAGAATGAATCGTATTCTCGATTATCGCACTGACTTTTATTCTCTTGGTGTAACTTTATATGAAATGCTCACCGATAAAACACCATTTTGTAGTCAAGACCCTTTAGAACTAGTTTATAGTCATATTGCTATTCAACCGATCAACCCACAGTTATTAAATCCAACAATTCCTAACGCCATCTCAGAAATTGTGCTGAAGCTGATGGCGAAAAATGCGGAAGACAGATATCAAAGCGCTACAGGATTATTAGCAGACTTAGAGTTATGTCTTAACCAGTTAAAAACTAAGGGTCTAATTACTGATTTTGTTCCAGGCCGTTTAGATGTATTAAGCCAGTTATTAATTCCTCAAAAATTATATGGTCGTGAAAACCAAGTTGATGAACTGCTAGCGGCATTTGAAAGGGTTATATCTGGGGCTAGTGAGATGATGCTAGTTTCTGGTTATTCAGGTATTGGCAAATCAGTTTTAGTCAACGAAGTTAATAAACCCATTACTCGCAGACAAGGTTACTTTATTTCTGGTAAGTTTGACCAATTAAAGCGAAATATCCCTTATGCTTCCTTAATTCAAGCTTTTGCTTATTTAATGCGGTATTTACTGACAGAGAACAATGAGAAAATAGAAACATGGCGTGAAAAAATACTATCAGCTTTAGGAACAAATGGAAAAGTTATTACTGACGTAATTCCAGAAGTAGAATTAATTATTGGTATACAGCCAGAAGTTGCCCAAATTGGTGCAACAGAATCACAAAATCGCTTCAATCGAGTTTTTAAAGAATTTATCCAAGTTTTCACCCAAAGAGAACACCCTTTAGTTATCTTTTTAGATGATTTACAATGGGCAGATTCAGCAACATTAAATTTAATCCAACTACTTATAACTGACACTGACAGCAAACATCTATTATTTATTGGTGCATATAGAGATAATGAAGTTAATGCAGCACATCCTTTAATTCAAAAAGTAGAAGAAATTAAGAATGCTGGCACAGTTATTAACAATATTTTGTTGCAATCTTTAAATTTAGACAATGTGACTCAGCTAGTTGCAGAGACTTTGCAAGAGACAGAGATTAACCATGATGTAGAATCCAACAGTTTTAACAATAAAATTATCCAATTAGCTGAATTAATTTCTAATAAGACAGGTGGAAATCCGTTTTTTATCACACAACTTATTCAAGCACTTTATCAAGAAAAGCTTTTAAAATTTGACTTCATTAATTCTCAATGGCAGTGGAGTATTGAGGATATTCAAGCAATTGGAATTACCGATAAAAATGTAGTTGAATTAGTTGCCAGTAGAGTTGAGAAACTACCAAAGTTTACCCAAAATGTTTTAAAATTAGCAGCTTGTGTGGGTGACAGATTTAGTCTTGATGTTTTATCTATAGTCAATGAAAAATCAGCTTCTTTGACAGCCAATGATTTACACTCGGCTTTGCAAGCGGGATTAATTCTACCTTTAAGTGAAGCTTACCGTATTCCTTTAGTTTTTAATCAAGAAGAAGCGGTTAATTTAAATTTCGACACTTCACGGGTTGGTTACAAGTTCTTACATGATAGAGTACAACAAGCAGCATATTCGCTGATTCCAGAAGAACTCAAGAAATCTACTCACTTGAAAATTGGGCAATTGCTTCTACAAAATATCCCAGAGGAGGAAATAGAAGCTAATATTTTTGATATTGTTAATCAGTTGAATGTAGGTATTGTTAACCTAATAGAGCAATCTGAAAAAACTGAATTGGCACGACTAAATTTAATTGCAGGGCGAAAAGCTAAAGCTTCTACAGCTTATGAAGCTGCACTTAAATACTTCACAAATGGAATAGAACTTTTAAATGTAGATACTTGGACAACTGAATATGCCTTAACCATAAGTTTATATGAAGGAGCCGCAGAAGCAGCCTATTTGGGTGGTAATTTTGAGCAGATGCAGCAATGGGCTGAGGTGGTGCAGCAAGAAGCCAAAATCCTTCTAGATAAAGTGAAAGTCTATGAAGTACAGATTATCGCTTCTATCATTCAAAGCAAACAACTGGAAGCCATTCAGATAGCAGTATCAATTCTCAAATTGCTAGGAATAAGTTTTCCAGATGAACCGACATCAACTGATATTCAGCAGGGGATGGATGAAATTGCTGTTTCTTTGAAAAGTAAAGCGATGTCTGACGACAAGCCGCTACGCATCTACGCAGATTTAATTAACTTACCATTAATGTCCGATCCTAACAAGATTGCAGCCATGAAAATCTTAATGGGAGTTCTTCCTGCGGCTTTTCAAACTGCTCCTGCAATGATGCCAATTATTGTCTGTAAAATGGTTAATTTGTCTTTAAATTATGGCAATACGGCTGTATCTGCCTATGGTTATAGTCTTTATGGCTTACTTCTTTGTGGAGTTCAAGGAGAAATTAATTCTGGCTATGAATTTGGTAAATTAGCTTCTAGTTTGGTGTCAAAATTTGATTCTCAAGAACTCAAGGCTAAAATTCTGACGGTTGTTAGCGCTCATGTTATGCACTGGAAAGAGCATGTTAGGGAGACATTAACATCATCAATGTCTGGATATGCTAGTGGTCTGGAAACTGGAGATTTAGAATATGCTGGCTATTGTGGTTACATTTATCCCTATCATTCATTTTGGTTGGGTAAAGAACTTTGGCTTTTAGAAAAAGAACTTATAGCTTACTGTGAATCGCTGAAAAAAATTAATCAGCGAGTGGCTTTAACTTGGAATTCAGTATATTTACAAACAGTTTTGAATTTGAAAGGGAATTACGAAAATGTAGACTGTTTAATTGGAGAAGCTTACGACGAGCAAAGTATGCTGCCAATTCATCAGCAAGTAAATGACCTTTACACAATTAATCATTTATTTGTAAATAAACTAATGCTCTCTTACATATTTGGGGAGTATTTTCAAGCTGTAGAACATGCTGCGATCGCAGAAAAATCTTTAGGTGGTGTTACAGGATTATTTGTTGTTCCAATGTTCTATTTTTACGATTCTTTAGCACACTTGGCAATATATCATACCGCTAAAGAGTCTGAGAAGCAAGCTATTCTAGAAAAAGTCCAAGCTAATCAGCAAAAAATGGAACTCTGGGCTACTCATGCTCCCACGAATCACTTACATAGATTTTATCTCGTGGAAGCAGAAAGGTATCGGATTTTGGATCAAAAACTGGAAGCAATGGACTACTATGAGAACTCTATTGCCAAATCTCAAGAGAATGGTTTTCTCCAAGAAGAAGCTTTAGGCTATGAATTAGCAGGAAAATTTTATCAATCTTTAGGTAAAGAGTTAATTCATCAAACTTATATAACTAAAGCCTATTATGCCTATATTCGTTGGGGTGCGATCGCTAAAGTTAAATACTTAGAATCAAAGTATGTTTTTCTAGTAGGACAAACTACTGCTATAGAAACTACCACTTCCAAAATAGATACAATTCACTTTACCACTACCACAACCACTAATAGTAGTTTAAGCGATTTTCTAGACTTTAATGCATTCATCAAGTTTTCGCAAGCGATTACCAACGAAATTGTTTTAGAAAATTTGTTGAGCAAGCTCATCAAAATTTTACTAGAAAATGCTGCCGCCCAAAAAGCAGTGCTACTCCTACTTAAAGATAATCAACTATATATCGAAGCTTCTGGAAATGCTACTGATGATGTAGTGACAGTTCTATGCTCTATTCCTGTTGAAGCTTATCAGGATTTACCCCTCTCTGTGATTAATTACGTTTTTCGCACTCAACAATATCTTGTATTAAATGATGCAATCATTACAGAGCCGTTTAACCTTGATATTTATATTCAGGAATCTAAAACAAAATCAATTTTTTGCTTACCGATAATTTATCAATCACAAATTACAGGGATTATTTATTTAGAAAATAAGTTGTCATCAGGAACTTTTTTACCAGAAAGAGTAGAGGTATTAAAAGTCTTGGTTTCTCAAATGGCTATTGCTATACAAAATGCCCGATTGTACACAAGAGAACAAGATAAATCTAGAGAATTAGAACAGTCAATAAAAGATTTGCAAGAGGCACAACTACAACTTATTCAAAGCGAAAAAATGTCTTCCCTGGGTAACTTAGTTGCAGGGGTAGCACACGAGATAAATAATCCAGTTGGTTTTATTACAGGTAGTATAGCCCAAGCAAAAGATACTGTTAAGGATTTAATAGACTATCTACAACTGTACCGAGATAAGTTCCCAAATCCTGGTGCTGAAATTGAAGAAAAAGCTGAAGAAATAGATATAGATTTCCTGCTAAAAGATTTACCAAAAATGATTGATGGTATGACGGTAGGAACGCAGCGCATTCGTAACATTAGTACTTCTCTCCGTACTTTTTCACGCGCCGATACTAGTTCTAAAGTATTAGCTAATATTCCTGAAGGCATTGATAGTACTTTGTTGATTTTACAGCATCGTCTGAAAGCTGACCATAATCGCCCAGCAATTAAAATTATTAAAGATTATGGAAATATTCCATTAGTAAAATGCTATTTAGGACAATTAAATCAAGTTTTTATGAACATTATTGCAAATGCAATTGATGCTTTAGAAGAAGCAAACATCGGTCGTAGCTTTATGGAAGTTCAAGATAATTATCCTAATATTATTACCATCTTAACCAAGGTAGAGAAAGATAATAATCTGACAATTAAGATTCAAGATAACGCTAAAGGAATGCCAGAAGAAGTTAAAGCCTGTATCTTTGAAAATCTCTTTACTACCAAATGCGTAGGAAAAGGTACAGGATTAGGATTATCTATTAGTCGCCAAATTATAGTAGAAAATCATGGTGGAAGTTTGATTTGTGAATCAGTCTTGGGACAAGGAACAGAATTTATAATTTCTATTCCCATTTTGGGATAATCATCTTTCATAGTACAGACACATTAGCAAAGCTATAGCCGTAGATACCCAAACTACCAAACGATTCGGGTATTTTGTTTATCACGAATGATTCATAATTACTATAGTAATTACATTGAGTTTTAAAAATATGCTCAAATAAAATTTACTTTCTTGTTAAGAAAACCATGTAAGTATCAACCTTATTTCTTTAATCAAATCAATACATATTTAGCCATAGCCAACACTTAAAACTTTATGTAACTTCTGTTATTATAATGACTGATTATATGCATCAAATCTTGTAGCTTATTTATAATTTACTAGCTGATATCAAAGTAAACTCTAACTAAATGTGCAAGAATTTTAGTCAGGTCTTTATCAGCTAAAATATCAGATGTAAATTTAGTTTGCAGCAAGTTAAAAGATGCGAAAGTAGTAAAAATTAAGGTGGTTTTCCTGTGGAAAAAAGAAGAGAAGGTGGGCGAATAGTTTCAAAGGCTATCTCGTTTTTGTTAAATCAGATTACATTGATTGTGCTTGCAGTCACTCTTGTGCTGTTTATTGGAGGTAGGTTTGAACTAGCAAGTGCAACTCAACCTAACGCAGAATTAGAAATTCAAAAATTAACATCCTGTTACTCGCTGGGAACTGATGCCATTGGTAGAGGAAATCTCCTAGAGGGAAAAAATATTTATCGGGATTGTTTTACTCAAGATGCAGTTCTCACTGCCATTTTTCCTGATGGGACAACTCAAACAAATTATGGGACAGATGCTTGGGCAGATTTTGTCTATTCAGTATTCCAAGGAAATGGTTATACAGCTACTCAACACTTGATGGGTACGATAAACATTTCAATTGAGAATAATAAAGCATCAATGACCTCTTATCTCCATGCAACTCACAAACGTTCAGAAACTAGCATTGATGTTGCTAATGGTACTTATGAAGATGAAGTTGTAAACAAAAATGGACGCTGGAAAATTCGTAAACGGACTCTCAAACTCATCGATTTCTTGAATCTCAGTTCACCGACGGTTGATTCTTCAAATGCTAATGCCCGAAGCAGTAATTCCTTTGTAAGACCAAAAATGTCTGGCTTCAAGCAGTAATATAGCAATCCTATTTGATTTTTGAAAATCACAAGACTCAGATCCCCGACTTCTCTAAGAAGTCGGGGATCTCGTTGTTAACGAATAATTTAGGATTGGTATAGCGGTTCTCGTTTACGTGAGGTATACCCGTAGGGGCACTCTACACCTCGTGATGTAATGTTGTACCGCATCTGAATGGAAACCGCTATATATTTCACACCATATAAGGCAAAAGTAATGACACAGAGGTAGCTCTTTATGTAGCAAATGCTAAATTGTTAGGCTGATTTTTCAACTTGATGCTTCAAATGTTGTAACCATGACTCCAGAGATGTATCAAGTGTCTTCTGCATCATGCCTCTTAACATACGTACTAACCACCCTTCAAATGATTCTTCAGTCCTAACAAGTACACCTTTTTCGTGTGGCTCAAGTATCCATACGTGAATCGCTTGCGTGCCTATTGTCTTACCTGTCCAGCTAATTCGATGGTGAGGTTCAACTTCTTGCAGAGTTGATGTAATACTTATACCACCCGATTTCCAAAAAAATACAGAACCAGGCTTAAGCAGTCCTTCTAATTTAGACTCGGAAATATTCGGATACCAAACATTCCAATGATTGATGTCAGCGAGGACTTGCCATATCTTCTCGCTTGAGGCATTAATCATAATTGTATGACGAGCAATGGCTGGTGCGTTTGAGTTGATATCCATAACCTATCTGGCGTTGTTGCAATTTCATACTACTTGAGCCATTTAATCTTTTGCATTGACTTAGGTTAAGAAATACCCCGTTCATAAAGTCTCCGTTTCAAACGGCTGAGGGATTCTGGTTCAATATTAAGATGAGATGCAAGATAGTGTTGCGGGATGCGTTGCAACAAATGCGGCTCAGTTTTTAACAGGTTCAAATAGCGTTGTTCGGGATTATCTCGGTATAAAGATAGTAAGCGATCGCGCAACCTAAAAGCTAAATGTTCCACTATCAGCCGCAGTAACTTCTGACCATCCGGTGCTGCTTCCAAGACTTGAATAACCTGTTGATTCAAAATTAGCACTTCTGAATCTTCAATCGCCTGACAGGAAAAACAGACAGGTTGTTGCAGCCGAAAACTTTGATAGTCACCTAAAGTTTGATTCTCTAGATGAAAAAACAGTGTGAGTTCTTTGCCGTCTTTGAGAAAAAACATTCTTAGACAGCCTTTCTTGGTCAAACCGACAAACTCACACACATCACCCTCTCGAAACAAAAATTCTCCTTTACTAACCTTTTTTGACTCTAAAAACGGTTCAACAAGCGTCCAGTCAATTTGGAATTGAGGAGAAATTTGCTCAATGAACAAGCGCAACTTTTCATCCATTTTATTTTTACATAATGCCTTTAGTGTGTTCTGGTAGATCGTCTAGTTCCAGCAAAATCAGCGTTTCTGAGCAATTTGCTGCAAGTATGTAATTAGCTGTTCTCCTGCGGTGTCTATGTGTCGTTTCAGTAACCTGACAGCAGCTTTTGTATCCTGCTTTTGACAAGCATCTAAGAGTTGATAGTGTTCTTTTTGCGATCGCTCTTGGTAATCCATCTCTACCAATTGTACGCGAACATAGCGATCGCAATTAACATGTAAAGTTTTAATCATCCCTAGCAACCGGGGACGTTCAGCAGTGGCGTACAGTGTCGCATGGAATTCCCAGTTGAGTTTTGCCAACACACCTGCATCAGTTGCTTTATCTGTCGCTTCCAGAATCACAGCCGCTTTTTCTATATCTGTTTCCTTGAACTTGGGTATCGCCAATTGCATCGCTTTCACTTCCAAAGCGCTGCGAATCTCACAGATTTCTTGCGCCTCTTGTGCTGTCAACACCGACACAATCGCCCCACGATTTAGATGCAGTGTCACCAATCCTTCTGCTTCTAACTGCTTCAAGGCTTCGCGTACGGGAATGCGACTAACGCCAAACTGAGTGGCGATTTCATCCTGTCTCAAAGATTGTCCTTCCTGAAAAATGCCCCGCAGAATCGCTTCCCGCAAAGCATCGGCAATTAAATCTGGCGTACTGCGTTGTTGTTGCAGCACATTGGCTGCTAAGTCATTTAAGTTCATATTGAATATTGTATACAAAATCCAAAAGATTGTATACAATATCCAAAGTAAGTTTTTTAAACATCTCTTCAATACCACGGGAGACAGTTATGAGCATCGCATCTCAACCAGACAGAGTTATCATCTTCGACACCACGCTACGGGATGGCGAACAGTCACCAGGCGCAACCCTGAATGTAGAAGAGAAATTAGCGATCGCTCATCAACTAGCTCTCCTTGGTGTCGATGTGATTGAAGCAGGTTTTGCCGTTGCTAGTCCGGGGGATTTTCAAGCTGTTAAAAGCATTGCCGAACAAGTCGGAATACCTGGCGGGCCAATCATTTGCAGTTTAGCTAGAGCCATTCGCCAAGATATTCACGCCGCCGCCGAAGCCTTGAAAGGCGCGGCTCGTCCGAGAATCCACACGATGATTTCTACCTCTGATATTCACCTGAAATATCAATTGAAAAAGTCTCGCAGCGAAGTATTAGCGATCGCATCAGAAATGATTGCTTATGCCAAATCCTTTGTAGACGATGTAGAATTTTCACCAATGGATGCTAGCCGCACTGAGCCAGAGTTTCTTTATGAAGTTTTGGAAACAGCGATCGCAGCAGGTGCAACTACAATCAACATTCCTGATACCGTTGGTTACTGCACACCCAAGGAAATTGGAACTCTAATTCAGGGAATTCGAGAACATGTTCCTAATATTGATCGGGTGATTCTTTCCATTCATACTCAAAATGATTTGGGTTTGGCGACAGCTAACGCTTTGGCAGCAATTGAGTATGGTGTACGTCAGGTGGAATGTACCATTAATGGCATTGGGGAACGAGCCGGGAATGCAGCATTAGAAGAAATTGTGATGGCGTTGCAGGTTCGCAAACCATTTTTCAACCCTTATTTTGGTCGTTCGGTTGATGCCGATACACCCTTGACGAATATTAAGACTCAGGAGATTTACAAAACCTCATCCTTGGTTTCCCAATTAACCGGAATGCTGATTCAGCCGAATAAAGCGATCGTGGGAGCAAACGCTTTCGCCCATGAGTCTGGGATTCACCAAGATGGGATTATCAAGCACCGCGAAACTTATGAAATTATGGAAGCTGCTGCGATCGGTTTGCCAGAAAATCGCATTGTTTTGGGCAAACACTCTGGAAGAAATGCTTTCCGTACAAGGCTTAAGGAATTGGGATTTGAATTGAATGAGGCGGACTTGAATAAAGCCTTTAATCGATTCAAAGAAGTCGCCGATAAGAAAAAAGAAATCTCAGATTGGGATTTAGAAGCGATCGTTCGAGATGAAACGCAGATTCAAGTAGAAAGTGGCTTCCAAATTGAACACGTCCAGGTAATCTGCGGTGACTGCACTTGCCCAACTGCAACTATTACAATTGTTACCCCTGATGGCAAAATTCTTACAGATGCGAGTGTAGGCACTGGCCCAGTAGATGCGGTCTATCAAGTAATCAATCAATTGGTGCAGATTCCCAATCAACTAATTGAGTTTTCCGTGCAATCTGTGACTGGCGGAATTGATGCACTAGGAACTGTCACAGTTCGCTTGAAACATCAAGAGCGGATATTCTCTGGACAAGCATCTGATACTGATATCGTGGTAGCCGCAGCTTATGCTCATATCAACGCCCTGAATCGTCTTTATCGTTATTTGCAAACAGAGAGATCCCATTTTAATGAGATAAACTCTGCTGTTGTCTCTGGGTAGATTAAGATGCGTTGCTGAATCAAGGGATGATTCTTGTAGGGTGGGCATCTTGCCCGCCATGAAATACAAGGGACGGGCAAGATGCCCATCCCACAAAACTAGCAAAATCATCCCGCAAATATACAACGTCTATGAATCATGTAGAGACGTAAAATTTTACGTCTCTACAACGGTTTTGGTTGCATAACTAAGGTGACTCAAACACACCCATTGCCCCAAGCCGAATCGTGAGTATTTCCACAAATGTAAAACAAAAAACAAGTAAAACTAATTCTTCCTTGGCGAAAAAACTTGACATCAAAGTGCTTTATTAGTATATTTGTACTAATAAAGCACTTAAGTGTTGCATAAAACTTTAATACTCCCGACTACACCAACAGGAGAGCAAAATTAATGAAGCTATCTAAGGTAGACTTGAGCAGTTTAGTAGCGATCGCTCACTCTGATGGATATTTGCAGTTGTTGCTCGATCGAGGCGACGAACTAGAGTTTTTGGAAATTCCGGCACCGATACAAGCTTATGAAGGATTGCAAGAACTGAACGAGGCGATTGCTGAAACGACTGCACTACCCTTTGAAGAAGAACCAATCGCTATGTTACCAGTTAGCTCATCAATGGCGATCGCTGTCGGTTACGATCGCAACGAACAAATTTTGCAAGTTGAGTTTCAAAGTGGATCTGTTTATCAATACTTAGGCGTAGACGAGGATACTTGGGAAGATTTACACGCCTCTGACTCAGTTGGCAGCTTTTTCAATCAAGAGATTAAAGGTAGATATGACTGCGATCGCCTAGATAATGCAGATTATACTATTGACTAATTAATAAATTTAATAAATTCTGGGGATTTAAGTCCCCCGCAACTAACAAAGTCTTGTTTTGTGGTGGGGTCTAAATCCCTGTTGCATTACTTAATTACGAATTACGAATTACGAATTACGAATTACGAATTACGAATTACGAATTACGAATTACGAATTATTTTAACGTGCCCATTGCTGCAAGATATAACCATAAAAAGCGTCTTTATCAACCCGATCCATTGCATAAACTTTCCGACCACCAGTAACTACTTTAGTACGCCCCTGGCTCACTCCAGTGGTGACAATTTCTGTTTCCCATTCGCGCAGTTGATAAAATTCTGGGTGTCCTAGATAAGCCGTTGCTAACACATCCCAAAAATAATAATCTTGGGGGATAACTAGTGCATAACATTGTCCGGCTAAATCAGAGATGGGATAGTGGCGTTGTCGCCCCATTTTTTGTACTAACTCTGATGTAACTGGGACATTATTAGTTAAATCCAAAGGACACATAATAATTTCAATTTGCGTTTTCCACACCCGCGCCGCCGAAACCGCGTCCCAATAAACATTCCATTCGGCGGAACCATCCTGTCCAGGTTCTAAACTTTTTTCCACATTGCCAGGGACATTCAAAGCACCTCCCATCCAAATAATTTTGTGAATCTTGGCTTCAATATCCGGTGCTTTATCCAAAGCTGCTGCAACCGTTGTCAACGGCCCAGTTACCATCAATGTTACGGGGTCTGATGCCTCGCGCAACACCTCGATCGTGAAATCTTGACCTGTTTCTTCAACCAGAGGCGTAGTGATGGTTTCGCTTTGATTGAGAATGGGAAGATGGTCAACGATAAACGAATCACGGCGATAGAGAGTAGGAAATGGATTGATGCCGCGCACGGTACTTTCTGCAACCGGGATATGAGAAAATCCCATCAAATCTATAATTTTACGTGTGGCGCTAACAGCCGGTTTGACATAACAATCAGCCGGTGTGACAACAACGCCGAGGAGTTCGATACGATCCATCGTCAATAGCAGCATAGTTGCTAGATAATCATCTACACCGCCATCGTGATCCATTAATACAAGTTGTTTTGACATAAAAGGAGAATTAATATGGATGAGTTTATGGAAACTGCAATTCAAGAAGCAAAACAAGGCAGACAAGAAGGCGGAATTCCTATTGGTTCGGTTCTTGTCAAGGATGGTAATGTTCTCGGCAGAGGACACAATAAACGCGTGCAAGATGGCGATCCGGTCACTCATGCCGAAATCGATTGTCTTCGCAATGCTGGGAGAGTTGGCAGCTACAGAGGTACTACACTGTATTCAACCTTAATGCCGTGTTACCTGTGTGCTGGGGCAGTGGTACAATTTGGCATTAAAAAAGTCATCGTCGGAGAATCTAAAACTTTTCCTGGTGCTAAAGAATTTATGGTATCTCACGGTGTTGAAGTTATCGATCTTAATCTTGACGAATGCGAACAAATGATGGGTGAGTTTATTCAAACTAACCCGGAACTTTGGAATGAAGATATCGGTAATTAGTTAGGAGTTACAATTAGCACCGTCATATCGTGTCCCTATGATTAAGACCGCACGAGATATCTCAGCAGAGGAAAAGAGGGTTTTCTGGTTTTTGCACAGATATAGCGATCGCAACTAATTAACCGGACATGATATCAAGGTAACTTTTTTGCCTTTGACCCAGCATTTACCCTGTTCTCCTGCGATTGTTTTTAGATGGCAGATGGCGATCGCTGCTGCGATAATTCTCCCATAAAAAGTCACCTTCACAAAGTTACTCTCAACTCCTAACTCCTAACTTTTAATCTCCAATCAACTCCACTGCATCTCGTCCATCGCAATTTTGTAAGTAAACTTTGACAACTTCTTCTTTAGCAGTAGGCAACTTTTTGCCAATAAAATCTGGGTGGATTGGTAATTCTCGATGCCCTCTGTCTACTAATACAGCTAAACGAATCACTTCTGGTCTACCGTAGTCGTTAACTGCGTTCAAAGCAGCGCGAATTGTTCGTCCTTTGAAAATCACATCATCCACGAGTACAACAGTTTTTCCGGTAAGGTCAAAAGGAATTTCGCTTTTCGTTGGAGTCCGCAATCCAATTTTGTCCAGGTCATCTCGATAAAATGTGATGTCCAAAGCGCCGACTGAAACGACTACACCTTCCAACGTCTCAATCTGACGCGCCAACAATTCGGCGAGTAATGCACCCCTAGTATAAATACCGAGAAGCACTAGTTGAGACAAATCACGCGTTCTTTCCACAATTTGAGAAGCAAGACGAGTCAAGGTGCGGCGGATTTCTTCAGATGAGAGAATTTCAACTACTTTGGCAGACATAGCGAATGATAGGTGAGGAGTGATGAGTTAAGAGTTAGGAATTTTTATTCTTAACTCCTAACTTTACATTTATCATTACCTGTTTGGGAGTATTAAGAATATTGCGATCGCTATGCCTAACCATAGCAAAAAACAATATCGAGTCAACTGTAAAGCATTTTGAATAGAAGTTGCAGTAATGGGATAAATAGCATCTCCTAGCAGTGGTTTGTACTTAGCTACCCCACGGTACCAATTTGTACCACCCATCTGCACACCCAAAAAAGCCGCATAGACGCACTCACTCCAGCCAGAATTGGGACTAGGATCGTTAATTGCATCCCGACGACAAATTCGCCAAACATCTTTTGGTTTACCCGATAACAGCGCCAGAGTCACGACGGTTAACCGACAAGGTAGCCAAGTTAAACAATCTTCCAACCGCGCACAGAACCATCCCAAATAAGTATAAGGTGCTTCTCGGTAGCCCACCATTGAATCAAGGGTACTGCTGGCTTTGTATGCTAAAGCTAAGGGAGTTGGCCCCACAATTGGCACAAAGACACCAAAAATTGCATAAAAAAGCGGAGCCATCACTCCATCGGTGGCATTTTCTGCAACCGTTTCTAAAACGGCTCGTAAAATTTCTGCTTGTGAGAGATTTTGGGTATCTCGACCAACGTAATTACTTAAAATCTTCCGAGCCTTTTCTAAATCTCCTGCTGTTAAAGGTTGTAAAACAGCCACTGCTGCTGCTCGTAAACTTCTACCAGCAAAACAACTAGCCAAAAGAATGCTATCTATTGCAATTCCCAACAACGGATGAATCCATCTAGCACTTTGAATAATCAAAAAACCAATAAGACCGCTACCAATTATTAGGATAATACTTAGTACAATTCCAGCTAGGCGTTGTGCAAGAGAACTTTTACACAATTGGAAAGAAAATTTGGTCAGGCGAGAAATTACCCACCCCATAACTTGCACTGGATGAGGCCAATCCCAAGGATCGCCAATTAAGTAATCTAAAAATGCAGCAATTATTAAGATATAGATACTATTGGTCATAAGTCACGAGTCAAGGGTTGATAGTGAAGGGTCAATATTTAGTTAGACTGTTGACTCTTGACTAAACCACAAAACTAGCTTCTTCTCCAAGAGAAGCTTGCCAACTGCGAGCATCATAATAAAGGTCTGCCAGAGTAATACTGTACAAAGCTTCTTTGAGCTTTTGGTTGAGTCTCTGCCAAAGGCTAAATGTTACCCAATCTTCAGCTTGTGTAGGTGCTGGGGTGTGATGAGGCAAATGGCTAGTCTCGCCAACTGCTTCTAAAATTTGTCCTATAGATATTTGTGCAGGTTCTCTTGCCAATTGGTATCCGCCAATGCTACCACGAGTTGATTTAACTATTGATGCACGACGCATTTCTATTAGTAATTTTTCGAGATAAGGAGCTGGGATATCTTGACGTTTAGCGATCGCTCTCACAGATACAGGCCCATATTTTGGCTGTAAACTCAAATCTAGCAACGCCTTTACACTATAGTGTCCTCTGGTAGTTAGTTTCATTTTGGCAAGCTTTGTTGTTTATCCTTTATCATTTGTCCTTTGTAAATAACCAATAACCAACGACCAATAACTAAGGATCAGTTTTACTTATCATTCTGTAACTCAGTTATCATCCTCAGCAAATAAATAACCTTTTGAGCGTTAGTTTAGAAAACTTAAAACTTCTATAGTCTAGCAGTGATTTACAAACTATATATATAGTTATCAGCATTGCCAGCATTCTCTGAAATAGATTGTCTTGACAATATTGTTAATGGCATAACAATTGTGCATCTGAGTGTAATATACTTGGCTAGGTTGAGATAAAAACTAAAGGAGTATGTTCCTATTAGCTCAACCTCAGCTAAAATAAAATCGATTCCAACACTTCAAACATTCATTTTCGACCTAAGTTGATGCCTAAACTGAAAAAAATTGAACCCCTAGTCGGTGAAGAACTGCTCAAAAAAGTCAAAGAGCTAGAGAGCGAGAGCAAAGAAGACAAAGCCAAGAAGTGCGGCTACTATACCATTACCAAAAATGGTATAGAGCGCGTCAATATGATGAAGTTCTTAAATGCCTTAATTGATGCTGAAGGCATTCAGTTGGACAGTACACCCAGCGCTAATGGGCGCGGTGGACGTAGTGCTAGCTATAGAATTAGTGTGCAATCGAATAATAACTTACTTATAGGTTCAGCTTATACAAAACAGATGAACCTGAAACCAGGAGATGAGTTTATCATCACTTTAGGCAAAAAGCACATTCGTCTGAGACAGGTAGACCCAGAAGATCGGGAAGGTGATGAAACTATAGAAGCCACAGCTTAAATAAATGGTCATTAGTCAATTGTCATTTGTCCTTTGTGAAAACTAATGACCAATGACCAATGACCAATGACCAATGACCAATGACCAATGACCAATGACCAATGACCAATGACTAATAACTAATGACTAATAACTAATAACTATATCTGTGGTGGGTAAGACTGGTAAATAGTGACCAAGTGCCTTGCGTGTAACTGCTAAATTGCAGGTCAAGGCAATTTGCTCTTTTTCTAGTAAACCCAAAACGCGATCGGGTTTGTCTCGTGCTACTACTGGTAATTGATGCAAACCTCGAAGACTCATGCGGTCTAAAGCTTCAGATAATAGTTCATCCTGCCATGCATAGAGGATTTCAGTCGTACAAATGTCTATTAGGGTCTGACTGGATAAATTATCTGGAATTTCAGTTAGCGAATTTGGGTACGTTTGCCAAAAAGCAAGGGCACAGTTAATATCTTCCAGAGAAAGTATACCAACTAATTGCTCGGCTGCATCAATTACTAAAGCACTCCGGGTGCGATCGCGGATCATTTCCACAGCTGCATCTAACACACCAAGGGTTGCAGGTAACTTTTTTGGAGAAGGATGCATGGCATCTTCTACCAAAATTTGCTGCACAATTTCCTCTTTTTCATCTTTCAATTCCGAAAGACCAATCTGTTGTAGATTAGAGTTAGAGTTAAAAGTTGGTTTAATCCTTTCCACTAGCCAAACACTCAAACCCACAGCTGCCATCAACGGTAAAACAATGCGATAGTCGCGGGTTAATTCAAACAGCATTAAAATAGCCGTTAACGGCGCTCTGACACTAGCAGCTAACACTGCTGCCATTCCTACCATTGCATAAGCTGGGGGAGCTGCCATTTGATCGCAAATAGCGGGGAATATCACAGCCAAAATTTTGGCGTAAGCTGAACCAAAAGAAGCGCCTAAAAACATGGCTGGTGCAAACAAACCGCCGATGAAACCACTACCCGCACTAATTGCAGTCATCAGTAGCTTCAGCACCAACAGCACCACTAATAGGGAGAGTGAAAACTCTACATCTTGAAGCATCGCTTCTACAGTTTCATAACCCACGCCCAGAATTTGCGGGAAGTGCAAAGCAACTGCGCCAATTATCACACCGCCAATAATTGGATGAATCGGCTGAGGAATTCGTCCCAAAAAGGCAAAACCTGGAACCTTCCCAGCAAAGCAGGCTTTTGCTACCCGAATGGATTGAGTATAAGCCAGAGAAACTAGGCTGGCCCCTAAACCTAAGCCAAGGTAAAGGGGTAATTCCAAAGGACTACGGACTTGGTAAGCAGGTAAATCGAAAGCAGGTTGTGCCCCCAAACCAATTTGGGCAATTAATGCTGCTACCACCGCCGCTAGCAGCACCACACTCACAGCAGAAGTAGCGAAAGATGTTGCTCCCATCACCACCTCTAGGGCAAAAAATACTCCAGCGATCGGAGCATTAAATCCCGCCGCCAGTCCAGCCGCCGCGCCAGCACCCAACAATAAACGTTGTCGTTCTTGAGATACATTGAGGATCACAGAGAACAACATCCCAAAATTTGCGCCAATTTCTACACTCGGCCCCTCTGGGCCCAAAGAAGCACCACTCCCCAAAGAAACAGATGCGGCCAGCATTTTTGTAACTGGTCGTAGTGGTCGCTTAATCTCTGTTCCCTGAGAGGCGGCGATGAGAGATGAAAGTCCAGGGCCAAAATCTTGAGTGCGCCATCGCATCAAGCCAACGATTAACCCGCCAAGGGTGGGAACGCAGGCTAAAGTCCAAGCACCCCAGACACCGATTTGACCCATTAAATTTTCCAGCATTAGCTGGTGAATCAACTGGATTAAATAATGAAAGGTGACTACACCCATACCAGCACCACCGCCAATGAGCATGGCTAAAAACAGGACAACGGTTTCTGGCGATGGTTGAAAACGATTAATGAGTTGAGCTAAACGAGCGGAAGGTGTAGGAAAGGCAGGTTGTTCCGTTACCTTCCTCAGTTGAGTGGGAGGCAAGAGAGTCATTGAGAGGCGGGGTAAATGTAAGAAAAAATTTAAATTTTTATCTGTTACTTATCATTGTGAGCCATTATTTAGCAACCAGACAAGTAGACTTTATTTGCTTGATTTACAAAGTTTTAGCCAAAAATGTCATTGTGCAAAATTTTTGTGGGGAGAATGGTTAAATGCGAGACAATTGTTATTTGAGGGTCAGCGATGCCTTAGTTGGACATCGCTGCGGCTAGTGGGGAACACTATTCTTTCTAGAGACAACAAAGTTTTTGTGGGCTGGGTGAACGCACCCGCAAACATTAACTAGGAGTCATCCTTGCTTAAATCTAGCTATACTCGTGTTGCGACCATTGAGCCATCCTTGGTAGTAATACAATGTATGTATGATTTATGGCTGATGTCAGACCATACTTGAAAATCTGCTAAGTATCGATCGGAATTCAATATAGCTATTGTTATAGAGCGAGTAAATGGACTAGGCGGACGAGGTAAATGAATATACACACCTTTGATAATCATTATGTTACTTGCCCAATTTGCCAAAGAAATGCTACACCCAAACCAGTTAAAACGCGCATGGGCTTATTTTGTTGCCCCTATTGTCAGGAACGGCTAGTAGTTTGTCAAAGCGGTCATTATGTCCGCGATCCATTTACTTGGAGACAATTGATGATTGCTTCGTCGCTACGTCGTCAAAGCCGACCTTTAGCCAGGATTCTCAGAGATTTTGTCTTGCTCAAGCGCCCAATGGTAGCCTTAGCTGTGGGAAGTGCCATTTTCTTTAGTGCGATCGCTCTGACTCAAGAAAAGACAAGCTACGATCGCCAAATCTTTCCGACAACAGAGAAAGTTAATCAACCAGAAAACAAATCTCAGTAGATGGATTAATTTGGTATAAATCAAACCTTACTTTGATTTTTGTAATATTATAACTAAATACTTTTATGAAACCGTGTCTTATTACCCCAAATAGGACACGGTTTTACATCATGTTCGCTTAAAGACTTGCGCTCGGCGCTTGCACTGATAGCGAGTCGCAAAATCCCTTTTGAGTTATTTATTAGTGAACAGCGATCGCTAAAGGATTTAGAACAAATGTTTTGTGAGATGAAGGCGCGTAAAGTAATTAAAGTGGCGATGATTCCTTAATTTTTTGCGGAATACAGCAGATGATCTGGGTCTAGCCAAACAATGTAGAAAATCTCGTCAATAAAAAATCCATGAACCCTACCATGTTCATTTGAGGAGATGGAAAACTGATATGGTATGTCAACTAATTGTTCTTCATTTGGCAAACCAAATCTCTTCTCGCTGGTATCTTCCCATTTGATGGGATGACATCTGAGCGTACTACTACGATTCACTAATAACTCTTGAGCGGTTAAGCTAGATAGAGCTTTTAACCGATCGAGCAAGGTCAGCCAGTAGATTACTTCTTTTTCGCTACAAGAAAACTTGCTGTTACTGTCCTGATAATATTTAAACGAAAAGCTGATGCCTTGAGGTGGCTTCAGCTTTGTTAGTTTAATACCTGATGTGCCATCTTTGGCAACCTTAGTCTTCTTAATCCTTTTCTTCGGCACGAGATCCGTAGTACTCCTTCATCCACTGTTTCTGAATAACTTCGTTGGAAGGTTCATCAGATGGTAGATTTTCTCTAGCCAAATTCCAGGGTGTCTCGGCATGAGTCATCTGCTCTAGTTCATAAGCATCGCAGGCAAAGTACTCTTGTGCAACCTCATCTAGAAACTCTTGAACCTCTTGGGGTAATTCTGGGTTAGCATCTTCTAAAATTGGTTGCCATCCAAAAAGCTTATACTTCTGGTACAACACAGGTATTACAGGCCCATGTATCCAGGCTTGAAAATCCTCTGGGAATAGAGGAGTGTCATTGAGTGCAAGATGCCAAGCCTGAGCATAGTAAACAAGCTTTTGCAGCTTGAGATTACTGACAAAAGAGCCTGTTTCATTTGCTAACCAGATAAAGTAATCTGCTACGTTAAAACATGACAACACTACAACCACCCCCTTCAGTCTGCTAAATAATAGCTAGCCTTCATTCGCTCTCATACATGAGTTTACAGAGTTATCACAGCAAGAGCTAGGAAGAATTTCTCTGTTTCTTATAGTTTAATTGTACTACTTTAAGCTTTTACTTACTGAATCATAAAACTATAGCAGAATTTAGAAGCGGAGTCGGAGAGGCTCCACCTCCGGTCAGGAGTAAAATTTACTCTATATTTAACAACCTATCCACGCTGCCAAATCTTGATACTTCATCATAGTGGCCAAAAAGCGTTTTAATTTTTCTGCCACTTGTCACTTCCCATAGATTGATACTTCTATCAAAAGAAGCAGTGGCAAGAATATCACCTTTATTGTGGAATGCGACTTGGCGAACAGGGCCTCTATGACCTGTGAGTGTCTGGATCTCACGCATTGCTTGCAAATCCCACAGCTTAACTGTCTTATCGTCACTGCCACTAGCTAACAAACGCCCATTAGAGCTAAAAGCAACAGAGTTCACACCAGACTGCAATCCTTGATGTCCCGTGAAAGTTTGAACGCATCTCCACTGTGCTGCTGTAAGCCATGACACCATAAATATACTCCTATATTTTCTTTCTGGAATTAACGGAGCAAACTTTTCTCGTTCAACCAATCATTGCGAGTAAGCAAGCTCATTCATAGTGTTCCCAGTCAGAATAGGATATTTAGCAACTAGTTACAAATCACATCTGTTCTGAATTTGCAAACAGAGATTTTAAGTTACGTCTGCCACTGACAACTCTGACAATTTCAATTCCGTCACTAGTAATTGTAAAAAATAATATCCCCATCCAGTGGAAGCCCTCTTAGACCGGGACGCAAATCATCGTATTGTCGTCCCATATTGGGAAAGCTAACGAGTTGTTGACATTTTTGATTAAACACATATAAAAGTTGCTCGCCAGCCTCAACATTTTCTACCGCGAAATAATCTGCGATCGCTTGTAAATCACCAGAAGCAGGGAGTGACATAATGTACCGATTCATTCCTACCTAAGCCCCTTTTGCTTGCTTCAACTGTGTTAAAAGCTGATTCACAAAAGTTTCACCATCAATTCCTTCTCCCCTTTCAAGTGATGCTATCCCTTCATCAATCTTGGTGCGAGTTTCTTTAAGCAATGCTTGATCAGAAAGAGTCTCTTCTGCTAAAAGTCGTAATGCAGTTTGAATTACTTTATCAACGCTGTTAAATCTACCTGTTGCTAGTAAAACTTGAATTATTTGTTCTTGTTCTGGGCTGAACGTAATGCTCATAACGATTCCATTTTTGGCTTTTTCTATGATAGAGCGTTGATAAGTAAGATCCCTGATGTCTTAAGTTGGGTTGACGCTTGAAATAATCTTGCTGAAAAACGGGAAGACTATGGTTACTCCCTAATTGGGAAATTCCCATGAAAGTCGTGAATAGAAAAATGCTCAAGAAATCTCTGCTTAACTTTTTAATTTTGCCTATTTCTCTAATTCCCTGGCTGTCTATGGGAATTCTGGGAAATTCCCAAGCGGATGCTTTACCAGGGCAAAGTACAGAGGAAGTAGGCACTTGGATAAAAGCACATCCGACACTCCAGCCGAGGAGTGGGGAGAAATTATTTGTGCAAAAGACTGATACTGCTGCTCAACGATTCACTTTTCAAGCGTCGGTATTGCCCCCTGGTAGAGTGGAATTTTCTAAAGACCGTGGCACAATTCGCAGTGAGCGCATTTCCATGTATGATGCCATTAACGGCATGTCATTTGCGCGTCTCCAAGAATCCTTGCGGGTGATTTATGGCTTGGAGATTTATCAAGACTACGATCGCGCCCAGGTAGTTTACCAGTATCCCAACCAGAAGGTAGTTAACTCGGCTCGTCTAGCCAAAACTCCGATTCGGGAAGCTTTAAAGGGAGAATTACGAGTAGGCGATCGCTATGTATATTGGGTGGAAATTGCCCAACCCAAGACTGGCAAAGCTTTTACCGGTCAAATGACGGTTTTGCTCAAAACTGACCTAGACAAGTTAGAAAATGAACTGCAAGTTCGTTAATGGATACTAGGCATTGGACATTAGGTATTAATTATTCTCCCTCACTCTCTCATCTTCCTTTGCCCCTTATCCCTTCTCATTCAAAAATTACTGAAATGGTGTTCTATAGTTTCCCTAAGCTTATAGGAGCTAGGGTTTGCCATATACCTGAAAAGATACTTTCAGATGCTAAGGAAATTCGGAGCAAATCTTCCTTTAGTAGTGGCGGCCAATCTATGCCAGCTTTACGCCCTGCGGCAAATAGCTGTTGTGCCTTAATGCTTAACTGATAAAGGGCCAAAGCCAGTTCTCGGTCTAGGGTATTGGCATCTTTAAGGGCTTCAAACACCACTTTCAATGCCAACAAAATTGAGGTGATCTGACCGGGTACCGGCGGTTTACCCTGTTTCATACGCGTTAACAGCGCATCTGGGTTTTCCTCGGTTGTAATTGTCTGACCTATGAGGAGTTTCCGAGCTGTTTCGTAATTCATGTAGTCAGTTTAGCGTACATTTTGCTTCAGCAGTAATACTTAATTAAAAAGTCATAAAATTGGCTTCTAGTTATTTATAGCAATCTCATTTGATTTGTGAAAAGATATGCTTGGGGAAAATAATGGGGAATTTGCGATGCTCTAGGTTAACCAGATAGACTGACTTATAATAATATCTTTGAAAAATACATCCCGCTTGGAATCAGAAGCAAAATGATATCACTGAATTTACTAGAAATTGAACGCTCCGTCCGTGCCTTGTCTGTGGAAGAACAACTTTGGCTGCTAGAAAGTATTGCTAGACAAATCCGAGAAGATGAGTATACAAAAGAACAATTGGCTGATACCAAAAATCCTGAAGAACAACTGCAAGTGATGGTTGATGAGCCAAATATTTCAACAGAAACTGCTGTGGGAAATGATGAGTTTGCAATTTCTGAAATTCTCTGATATGTAAAAGTAAAAATGATGAGTTTGACAGATTTAAAAAGTTAAATATACAGCTTTTATAGATTCTCTCGTTTCTCTCGTTCCCAGTCTCCGACTGGGAATGCCTGATGAGGGGACTGCCGCTTCTTGACTTGCAGCAGAGGTATCAATGTCAAAGCATTAATTGATTTATTGTCAAACTTTTGATTTTAACAAACTCCATAAATACGTATTTTCTTACAACTAAAATTTAGGATTGCTATAGTTGCCAATCAATAAATACCACAGATATTTTCTGCATTTAGTCTTGGAGATTTATTTTTGTTTCATTTGTCTTTACGATTAAACCCCATTATGGTAAAGGGTCGGTAAAATCCGCTCGTCTGATGTTGCTAATAAATAGGGCAATAGGGGCAATCTCGGAAAAACAACTTACCAAGGGTACTCATTACATTGTTTGAAGTTATGTAGCCTTTTGATTACAGCCTACCAACCACTGCGGTAAACTATGCGTTGATTATGATTCTTTCGCAGAGAAGAACACTCGAAAGGAGCGGTTTTTTCAATGTCTCATTCTGTCAAAATCTACGATACCTGCATTGGCTGCACCCAATGCGTCCGCGCTTGCCCTACTGATGTACTTGAGATGGTTCCTTGGGATGGCTGTAAAGCTGCTCAAATTGCCTCTTCACCCCGTACAGAAGACTGCGTGGGCTGTAAGCGCTGCGAAACCGCTTGTCCCACTGACTTTTTGAGCATCCGGGTTTACCTGGGCGCTGAAACAACTCGCAGTATGGGTCTGGCTTACTAAGAAGTTGGTGCCGAGTGCTGAGTGCTGAGACAAAAAGAAGTAAATCAAAAAAACTAATTTCTTGATTCTTCACTCAGAACTCGGAACTCGGAACTTAAGAGTTTGAAGTGTGTCAATAGCAAGCACCTTTAGCATCGTAGAGTGGATACTACCCACTTTGCGAAATCTTAATTTTAGATTGGGGATAAAAATCTCTGGGTATCCAAATCGTAAAAGCCGTATTTGTAGCGTCAGCTTTTAACCTGACGGGTAATCCACTGTAAAAATCCAAAATCGATAACAATACCTAGTGGTTGGGGAGTAATATTACTCCCTTTTTTTATTTGCAAAAAGTCAAGTTTGTGCTGAACACTATACTGGATTTAATCATCCTGAAAAAAAGCGGTGTGAACAATGTGCGGAATCGTTGGATATATAGGCACTCAAGCGGCGACAGACATTTTACTGGCTGGGCTGGAAAAACTAGAGTACAGGGGCTACGATTCTGCTGGAATCGCCACTGTTTGGGAAGGTGAGGTTAATTGTGTGCGGGCAAAGGGTAAACTGCATAACTTGCGTTCTAAACTGGAACAAATAGAAACCCCTGCCCAGATTGGTATTGGTCACACTCGCTGGGCAACTCATGGTAAACCAGAAGAATACAACGCCCATCCCCATTTGGATACGGCAAAGCGAGTGGCGGTGGTGCAAAATGGCATTATCGAAAATTACCGCGACTTACGCGAAGAACTTAAAGGAAAAGGACACCAGTTTGTTTCTGAAACTGATACTGAAGTAATTCCCCATCTCATAGCCGAATTTTTAAAGCATATTCCCCCCTCATCTACCTCATCGCCCTTCTTAGAAGCAATTCGCCAAGCTGTTAACCACTTACATGGGGCATTTGCGATCGCAGTTATTTCTGCTGACTACCCCGATGAATTGATTGTTGTCCGTCAACAAGCGCCCTTGGTAATTGGTTTTGGGCAAGGGGAATTCTTTTGTGCATCTGACACGCCTGCGATCGTTGCTTACACCCGTGCGGTGCTACCTCTGGAAAATGGCGAAATTGCCCGCCTTACACCTTTGGGCGTTGAGATTTACAATTTTGCTGGCGACAGGTTGAAAAAACAACCCCGCCTGCTCAACTTCAACCCTGCAATGGTAGAAAAGCAGGGATTCAAACACTTCATGCTCAAAGAAATCCACGAGCAACCAGGAGTAGTAAGAGCTAGTTTAGACGCTTACTTTAATCCACACGAATCTACCGAATCGCCAATCAATCTTGGTTTACCTGCGGATTTCTACACTGATTTAGAACAAATTCAGATCGTCGCCTGCGGTACTAGTTGGCACGCAGCATTAATCGGCAAATATTTAATCGAACAATTAGCAGAAATTTCAACTCAAGTACATTACGCTTCTGAGTATCGCTATGCACCATCACCCGTGACGGCTAACACATTAATTATCGGTGTTACCCAATCAGGCGAAACTGCCGATACCCTAGCAGCTTTAACGATGGAAAAAGAACGTCGCCAAGGGAAAGAATCTAAATATCAAGCGCGACTACTGGGTATTACTAATCGACCTGAAAGTAGCCTCGGTCATCTAGTGCCGCATGTCATCAGTACCCTAGCAGGAATTGAAATTGGGGTAGCGGCGACAAAAACTTTTACTGCTCAACTGATGGCATTTTATGCTTTGGCATTAGATTTAGCGGCTCGTCGTCAGACAGTTTCAAAAGATATTTTAGATAAAATTATTAATGGGTTGCGGCAGATTCCTAAAGAAATTGAGGCAACTTTGGAAAATCAAGAACGTTTAACAGAACAATTAGCCCATGAATTCGCCGAAACCAAAGATTTCATTTTTATAGGAAGAGGAATTAACTTCCCCATTGCTTTGGAAGGGGCGTTGAAATTAAAAGAAATTAGCTATATTCACGCCGAAGGGTATCCGGCTGGAGAGATGAAACACGGCCCGATCGCACTTTTAGATGCGAAAGTACCAGTAGTTGCGATCGCAATCCCTGGTAGTGTGTACGAAAAAGTTATTTCTAATGCCCAAGAAGCCAAAGCCAGAGATTCTCGGTTAATTGGCGTGACTCCAGTTAAAGATGGTGAAGCGGCGGAAATCTTTAACGATCTTCTTCCCATCTCTCATGTGGAAGAGTTGCTTTCTCCAATCCTTACAGTAGTTCCTTTGCAATTATTGGCTTATCACATTGCCGCCCGTCGCGGTTTGGATGTCGATCAGCCTCGTAACCTTGCTAAAAGTGTAACCGTTGAATAGTATAAAGTTATACTTAGAGCTTTTTGTGGAGGAATAATTCGGCTGAACAATTAATAATTCGGTCAAACAATAAATAATTCGGTTGAACAATAACCCTTTGTAGAGTACGCTTGTATTAAGCAGATATGCGATCGCTCTCAGGGGTTATTTTTATGGTTAGAGGCAGAGGAGAATGGACGCAAGCCAAATTTGAGCGCTATAGAAAAGAAGGTCGTGGGCGGGGGAGTGGTAAAGACTATAAGCCCTGGATTACAATCCAAGATTTTCCCTCGAAAGGTCGGTCGTCTAGGACTCCTGGCTGGAAAAGCAACCGAGTACATCATTTCTTGTCAGACCAAGAAAAACGATTATTTTATTTATTTGAGTGGTCAGATGTCGTCACAGATACAAGAGAGCAATTCCCTTTAGACGACCTTGACCTAGCGATGAGTATTGCTACGGAGATGGGTATAAAGTATCCTGTAGACCTACAAAGTGGTACTCCTTATGTCTTAACAACTGATTTCATGCTTACAGTAAATCAGAATGGAAAGCAGGTTCAGATTGCCCGAACAGTTAAGCAATCAACAGAGCTAGAGAAAAAGCGAGTAATTGAAAAATTGGAATTAGAGAGGCGGTACTACTTAGCAAAAAGCATAGACTGGGGAATTGTTACAGAAAATGAAATTCCAAGGCTATTAGCGGAAAATGTTGAGTGGATTCATTCTGCCTATAAATTAGAAGCAAATTCTGAGATGGATATTGCTCAATTACATGAGCTAGCTACTATTTTAAAATCCAGGCTTCAGGAACACGATACAGCAATAAATAGAGTAACTACCGCTCTAGATAAAGAAATGAATATCAAGTCTGGTACATCACTTTATATTTTTAAGCATTTAATTGCCGCAAAAAAAATCATTATAGATATGTTAGAGACAAAAATATCTGCTTGTCCTTCCAGCAAAGTTATCGAAAAAATTATATTTTGAAAAATTACTTGGTAAGTAAGATGCATGAAAATTTATTTATCAATGACCTTATTGAGTGGGAATCAGATGGAAATACTCAACTGATTGAAAGAATTATTTGGATCGACGAAGGTTATATTATTGCCTTTGTTCTTGATGTTAATTCTAAAAAAGGTTTGCCAGAACCGAAGAAAGTATCTGAAATTTTAGAAGCTATGTCTGAAGGTCTTGCATTTAAGCATAAACAAGACCCTTGGGCAAGAATAATTCGTGAGGAAAATTTAACAGATAGAGATAAAGAGTATAGAGATAAAGCTTGGAAAATAATTTCATCTTTAGTTGTCCAGGAACCTTCAATATATTATAGGAATATTCGAGGTTCTCTGGTAAGGCAAGTTATTAAAAGCTATAACGAAGGAAGAGAAAAAGATAAATTAGTAGAAAGAACTGTTTATGGATACATGAGACGATTTTGGCAAAGGGGAAAAACAAAAAATGCTTTGATCCCTGATTTTATCAATTCATCAGGCAAGGGTAAAATTAGAGGAGATTCAAATAAAAAGAGAGGAAGACCTAAAAAATATTCATACGACCCAGAAATTGGTGAAGGGGTCAATGTCACGGAAGAGGATAGGAGAATTTTTAGAATAGCTATTAGCAGATTTTACGATAATCCAAAGGAAAACTATTTCACAACTGCCTACGAGTTGATGGTAAAGGAGTTTTATAAAGAAGGAATCAGATATGACGAGAATGGTGTTAGAAAATCTATTCTAACTCCGACTGAGAAAATACCTACAATTACCCAATTCAAATATTGGTATCAAATTGAGCAATATGATGTAACAAAAACTTTGACATCTCGAATAGGAGCGAAGAAATTTGCTCTAGAAAATAGAGCTATTTTGGGAACCTCTAAAATGGAAACTATTGGCCCCGGTTCTCGATATCAAATTGATGCTACAGTCGGAGATGTATATTTAGTTTCTAAATACAATCGTAACTGGATAATTGGTAGACCAGTTATATACGTAATTATTGATGTTTTTAGTCGAATGATAACGGGTTTTTATGTCGGTTTAGAGGGGCCGTCTTGGATAGGAGCAATGATGGCTTTAACTAATGTAGCCGCAGATAAAGTCATGCTTTGTCAGGAATATAACATTGATATTGCGGAAGAACAATGGTCTTGTAATCAAATGCCAGATGCAATTTTAGGAGACAGGGGAGAATTGGCAGGAATGGCTGTAGAGCCATTAATCCCTAATCTTTATGTTCGTATCGAAAATGCAGCTTCCTATCGAGCAGATTGGAAGGGTTTAGTCGAAAGGCACTTTCGTACTATTCATGAGTATGTAAAGCCTTTCTTACCTGGTTATGTGGATACAGATTTTAGACAAAGAGGTGCAAGAGATTATCGACTGGATAGTAAACTCGATATAGACCAATTTGCTGAAATTATTATTCGTTTAATTATTTTCCACAATAATAAACCTCTTAATGAATATGAGAGGGATGAAGCGATGATTGCTGATGATGTACCTCCTATACCTAGAGAGTTATGGAAGTGGGGTATCGCTAATCGCTCTGGTAGACTTAGAAGCTTTCCTGAAGATATTGTCAAGTTAAATCTAATGCCAACTGAAAAAGCCACCATCACTGCTAAAGGCATTAAACTCAGGGGCAAGGATATGTACTATAGCTGTGATCAAGCACAAAAGGAACAATGGTTTGAAAAAGCTAGAAGCAATATGCTTTCTAAATCAGAAAAATCGTTAATAGTTTCCTATGATATTAGGAACCCTAATTTTATTTACCTCCCATTAGAGGATGGTAGAAATTTTGAAAAGTGTTATCTTATTGACCTAGAAGGTAGATACATTAACAAAAACTTTTATGATATTGAGTATATGCTTGCTTACGAAGAATTGCAACAGCAGAAAACTCAAGGAAAAACACTACAAGAAAAAGTTGATTTAATAGCAGATATAGAACATATAGTTAGTAAAGCAGAAAACATGACTGAGGCGGCTCAGGATGAACCATTAAGTAAGAGCAAAAAAGTTGCTGGTATTAGAGAACACAAGGCTTTTGAAAAGGCTAAACGACGTGAAAATGAGGGATTTGAGCTAGCAAAAACAGAAATTCCAACTAGCACGGAAGCTGTAGAGACGAACAATGAAAGCTTAAAATCACCCAAATCGTTGCAACCTAATCATCTTGATATTCTTAAGCAGAAACGACTGGAGCGTAAACGTGGACGGAAAGAATGAGCGTGAATGGGTTGAAATTCCAAATGGTGATTGGGCTGCTATTGCTAAATATAGTGACCATAAGTTAGCTGAATATAATATCAATCCCTTAGTTCAGGCATTACCTCCTATCCTTTCAAGAGATGAGTTTGTTGAAAGAGTGACAGAAGTGCCTGATTATGATTCTGTAGAGACGGAGCTAGAGCCACAGTATAGATTTCATTGCATTGAACGATTATCGAGATATTTTGATCCACAGAATAAGACAATCGAGCTACAGAAGGTAATTGCTGTGTTAATTATGCAAGGCTATATAGCTCGAAATATTTTGAAGCCAGAATATACACGTAGGTCAAGGCAAATCTATGATGCTATAAAAGATGGCGGCGGTAAAACATTGGAAAATTATGTTTATGTTCCTACCTCTGCATCAGGGCTGACACTGATTGGCCCATCAGGAATGGGCAAGTCAACTAATCTGCTGAATATTCTGTCTTTATACCCGCAGGTCATTCTTCATCCAGAATATACTACTTTCCAAATTGTTTGGCTGAAAGTTGATTGTCCCCGCTCTTTGAAAGGTTTGTGTACTGATATTTTTCTTGCTGTTGACAGGCTTCTTGGAACTAGCTACTTCAAGAAATTTGGTTCTAGAGGTAATTCAGAAGACTATATGTTAGCTCAAGTTGCCCAAATTGCTCATACCCATCACTTAGGAGTTTTGGTTATAGATGAAATGCAAAATTTAGTGAACGCAAGAAGGAATAGAGATGATTTATTAAATTTTTTAGTCAAAATGGATAACACTATCGGAGTTCCAGTAATTCGAGTGGGAACAAACGAGGCTTTTCCAATTTTACAAGGTAATTTTCGGAATGCTAGAAGAGGAACAGGGCAAGGAAGTGTAATTTGGGAAAGAATGCTTCAAGATGATGACTGGGATTTTTTCCTCACGGGAATATGGGAGTATCAGTGGACAAAAACTCCTTCAGTCTAATCTATCCGTTAGCAGGGAAGTCCCTGAAAATTGGTAAGCATACAATTCGCTTGGGGATTCCTGAAATTTATTTGCTTGAGCCAGCTGAGAGATTGCGATCGCGTATAGTGATTATCCAGGGTTATCAAAAACCAGAATCATTTTTAGCAGCAGCACAGCGTCAGTTAGAACAACTGGGTATCCAGGGAAAAGCCTTTATTACCAAAAATACTGATGGTAGCCCAAAACGTAGAAGTATCAAAATCAAGCGCTTTACGGTTGTGGGTTTTGGGTTAGAAATCATTAATCTCAGCAATGAAGATTCGCTAACATTACTGAGATATGGCATTGGGGGAAAACGTAAGATGGGCTGTGGCGTTTTTGTGCCTGTGAAGAGAAAGGGAAACGCAAGTTAAAGCTGGTTTTGACTACTACCCAATATAAGTTTGAGAGTATTTCCCAGAAATAAATAAGATGTCCGTAGTAGCTAGTGTTGTCAACCCCAAAATTCAGTTAAATTTGGGCGATCCAAGCATAACTTGGATACATCGTGCTGGCATAGCAGGACTCTGGATGACGCTCAAGCAACTAGAAAAACTATACCCAATACCTGCCTGGTAATTTAACTTGGTTCCTGACTCCTCGCAGTATCAGCCTGGAATGGCAAGGGCAGGATTTCGTAGTTTTAGACTGGCTGCTAAAGCAATCTTTTCAGATTAATGAAGAAGGTTTAATTTCGCTGACAGGCTTAAATACGCATTCAATCAATATTGAAACCCAAATTAATATTCACTTGGGAATAACAGGAACGTTTCTCCAACATAACCAAGTTTTTAAATTTGACGGCGGTAAATCCTGGTCATTAATAGTTGATGGTATAGAAATCGATGTCGAGTATAAGAAAGCAGTTTCCTATGCTCATCAACATTTTGCTAAACAACTCTGTGATAAACAAGGTCAATTATTTGGACAATCAATTGGTGTAGCAGGGTGGCTATATCCAGGATCTGTAGTTCGTCATGTCGCTTTTACAAAAGAAACTAGGTTTGAAGAGAAACCACAATTGGCTTTTGCTCTTTTATATGCTCTTGTTGCTTGCCACTATTTTGTTTTGCGATCGCATACTAAACTGGAAGATACACAATATGCCCTAGTTATACCTGAAGTTGTTGACTTAGAAATTTATGCCCAGGAATACTGGAATTTGGGAAACTTAGATTACAAGGATTTCCATGTATCTAGCTTAGGAGATGCTGCATTAAGATTCCTTACTTGTGAAACAATTATAGAACTGGCTACACCCGATCAAGTAAAACGATGCCAGGTCATGTTATTTGGAACGGTAATTTGGTCAAAGCAGCAAAGAACTCGCATAGAAATAGCAGTGGTAGAAGCGACTGAAATAATAGATTTTATCTATAAGCTTAGTCGTCTTTGTTTTCCAGAGCGCAAAATTATTAAATATAAAAATAAAAATCTTATCATTAGCGATGTGTTTACGGGAGCAATTGCCGATAACTTAGTAAAGGGTTTTCCTTGGTGGGCTAATTTATATAAAATATTTAAAAATAAAAGTTTATTGAAACTCATTACTAATGATGGAGTTTATAAGATGATTCAAAACTCTGAATGGAATCTAGAAAGTCAAAAACTCTTTATTAAAGCTTGTCATGAGGCATTGAAAAAAATATACGCTAAAATTTATGGGCGAACAAAGGAAGGTCAATATGCTCAAATTGAGCGAGAAAATATACGTATTTTATCCCAACTAGGACGTTGTACAAATGCTGAAAATTTTCGGAAATTTATTGCGGAGTTTTGGGGAAGAGCAGGTCAACTTTACATTCTAGAAAAACACTGGGAAGAATTACTGCCATTAACTTCTGGGATAATGGATTGGAAAGTTGCCAGAGATTTAACTTTTATTGCTCTTGCTAGTTATCCAAAAAGCAATATGGTTGAGAAACAAATATTGGAAATCTCTGATTCTAATAGTGAATAGTTACACATTTTTTTGCTTAATCAAACACAAAAAATGAATTCAATAGGCAATTTAAAATGTTTCATTTATTCGGTAATATTTTGACTAGCTATGGAACCGCAGCTAATAATCGTGGGGAAAATGAAGGTAATATAACTCCCTTACAAAAATTAATTTGGAAAGGTGAAGTTCATACTACCATTTCATCTGAGGCGATTCGTTGGGCATTAAGGTACTACTGGCAAAATGTTGGCTATCCGGTGAATCGACGTTGGAATGAGAATGCTCAACCAGTAGCGGATCATGTTTGGCAAGACCCCAACTTTGATGATATACGCTTCATTGATGATGATGTTTTGGGATTTATGCAGACAGAAGCAGCAAAAGTGGAAGCGTCAGATGAGTCTGAAGGCGAATCCGAAGGAGCATCTCAAAATGAAAACAAAAAAAGTTCTAAAGGTAAGGATAAGCAAACTTCCCCACGTAAGGGCAAGCAAAAGCCTAAAGGGAAAATAACAGCTAGAAGAGGTGTATTAGAAGTTACTCGTGCAGTATCAATGATACCTTTTATGGGAGACATTACCTTTAATGCTGTCAGTGGAGTCAAAAGACAAAATTCTCTTTATGCCACAGAGATTCATGCTACTCGTTATCAATATGGTTTTGCATTGACACCTGATAGCCTCAAAGATAAATCTCGCATCCATGCTGTTCTAGATAGTTTGATTTCGATTGGTGAAGTGGCGGGAAATCATGCTCGCTTTTTGTATGATTTCTCCCCTGAAAGTATTGTACTGCGGTGGACACATGATTTTTCCCCTCGTTTTCTATATTGCTTTGAGCAAGACGAACTGGGAAATTTGTCAGTATCCAACTTAGTGCGACAGGTAGAGGTGGGAGATATTGATCCCAAAGAATTATGGATTGGAGGCTTAATTTCTCAGGGTTTAGAAGATTTGGGAGCAAATGTGTTTCCTGGAGTGAAGTCGGCAGTCAAAGCATTAAAACAGGTCATTGCTGAAGATTTGCAGTTGTCACCAGGGAGCGATTAACATGACGACAGTTGCTTTGAAAGTTGAAGTACCTATTGCTTGTTTTCGCCAATCTCGTGCTAGAGAATACGCTGAAACCTATCCAGTGCCACCACCTTCTACAGTGTACGGGATGTTGCTTTCTCTGATTGGTGAGACAGATCGTTATAAACATTGTGGAACTCAATTAGCGATCGCGCTCTTGTCTAAACCAGAAAAATCTATTGTAATTCGGACTTTTCGCAGGTTTAAAACGAAAGATATCCACGACCCTAAGAATGCTAAACCTGATTACCAAGAGTTGCTAACGAACATTGAGTTTGTAGTTTGGGTAAAAACAGACAAAGCAAAGCCTACTTTAGCAGAACTTTTGCAGCAGGCATTTGCGAACCCAGCTTCTATTAATCGATTTGGTGGACTGTGTTTAGGTGAAAGTCGGGATCTAGTCAATACTGTTACCCTTTTACCTGAGAAGTATCATAGTGAGTCTTTGTGGTGGTTAGTTACAGATGAAGATGGTTCGCTAACCTTACCCTATTGGGTTGACCATGTTGGGTCTAAGAGAACACGCTGGCAGTGTTATGAGCTTCAAGAGTCCCAAGTATGGCAACCACCTGATTTATCGTGGACTACGATTCAAACTAGTTGAAAAATGAGGGTATTTAGATTTTTACAAGGATATCTACTTGTTGAGCCGACATAAAGAGATAAAAAGTCGGTATTCTTTACTGAATCAGCAATTCAGCGTTTTCATTATGATTAAGGATGCTTGCAATTCCTCAGAAAGTTCCAACAATAAGCCTTCTGGGTGTTGTTAAGCTAGCCTAGCCCATTAAATTTTGCAAATTTAGTGCCTCCTAATGATAGGTGCTTGTAAGATTATGTAGAAGACCTGATGGATTAATATGTTTAGCCATCGCTGTTCTTTAACATTAGATGTCGTCAGACGTTGAGCAGAGGAAAAGAGAAAGAACCAAAATAAGCTTCCCTTATAGTTCTTTAACATTAGATGTCGTCAGACGTTGAGCAGCAATTACACTGGGAAATAGAGCTTGATTAAGTTCTTGTTCTTTAACATTAGATGTCGTCAGACGTTGAGCAGTCTTTGTCAGACTTGTCAAACATAAACGCGAAGTGCGTTCTTTAACATTAGATGTCGTCAGACGTTGAGCAGAAGGGTTTTTGGAAGCGTCTTGGGCGAGAGATCCGTGGTTCTTTAACATTAGATGTCGTCAGACGTTGAGCAGAAATCGACTCCAGCGTAAGAGCGCTCCCTACGTAAGTTCTTTAATATTAGATGTCGTCAGACGTTAAGCAAGATTTTCCTGCTCGTTGCCATAGCTTAAGTAAGTGGGCATAATAAAACCACACTGTGTAAAGAAAAGTAAAGAAGGCTCAAACTCTTTTTCCCCCTGCTCCCTGCCCCCTGCTCCCTGCCTTATCCCAACGATAATTATTTACGCCTACCTACTTATACTTCAAAAACAATTTTTGTGCGGATTTGTTCCCATTGCTCAATCTGCTTTTGTAGTTGCAATTTACGATCGCCCTCAACTGCACCAAGACCAGTAAACAAACCCTGATCGTTCAACTGATCGCTGTAAATAGCAATCAATTCAGTCAGTGCTTTTTTATAGCTTCCATCTCCTCCTCAGTGAAGGAATTTACATCTAGGCAAATCAGTCGTCTGCCAATTCTCTCCACAAGCTCCGACCTGCTGATATCAAAATTGGAGGCGATCGCATCTAATCCTTCAATACCAGTGGGAGTAAGGGCTAGGTTAACCCTTTTCTTCACCTCGTCGTACATCTCTGGTACGTCTTTTTGTCCTTTCTGCCCTTTCTTTCCCATTAGTACCCAGCTATTACACACCTCCTAAATCATAGTCAACAGGAAGGACTACGGGTAGATTCTATAAATTGCTCAAAGATATTTAGTTATTGCGTAATACCTGAGTTATTGATAATATAGGCGTTGTGTAATACCTAAAATATTTATGATAGAGGGCAAAAATCCTCATAATTTTGTTTGCTGTGGAGAGAAAGGTGTGGAAGGCGATCGCTACAAACTTGAAACACTTTGGAATTTACAAAAATATTCTTTTCAGGTTTCAACATGAGAAAGAATCTATGCTTGGCTTTTTTCCAGCCCCTTATCCAGATGAAATTTTATACAGTATTTTGGCTCGTTACCACATTAGGAGTGGTAACACTAGTCCAAAAATAACTCTAAGGGAGCTATTTAATTCTCAAGATGTAATAGCTACTGTTGACTTACCTTCTAACCTTAATTCGTTGATTGAGAATCTACAATTTATCTCGAATTATCAAGTAGAAGATTTGATATATAAATATACCCTCTATCCTTTCTACAGTGTTTTTCTGCCACCGAAAAGAGCTAGTCAGGTGATGGAGTCTATGAAAGCAGATTTCGGAGGAGATATTCATACCAGAACCGGAATTATGGCGAGTTCGTTAAAGATGCAGAGGTATCTGCGATTTTGCCCAAAATGTTTGGAAGAAGATTTGCAAAACTATGGGGAGTCCTACTGGCATAGACTACATCAAACACCAGGGGTTCTGGTTTGCCCAGTTCATGGTGTGACTTTGCAAGATAGCACAATTCCCATACAAGGTTTTAACAGGCATGAATACCATGCTGCAAGCCAAGAAAACTGTCCTGTTGTACCGATACAACAGGCTTACAGTCAAGAGACTTTAAAGAAATTGCGACTGCTGGCTCAAGATATTTCATGGTTGATAACTAGTAATCTTTTCTCTAGAGAACTAGAGTGGTTTCAAAGAAAATATATAGCTTTATTAACTGAAAAAGATTTTGCAACGGCAACCGGGCGAGTAAACCAGAAGAGACTACTAGATAATTTCTTGTTCTTTTATGGTGCTGAAGTGCTTGAGGCTGTTAACTCAATGGTGAATTACGAAAATGAGCAAAACTGGCTATTCAGCATTGTTAGGAAGCATAGAAAGTCATTTCATCCCATCAGACATCTACTCATAATTAGATTTCTGACGAATTCTATCGAGGAATTTTTCAACACGGATTACCAGTACAAACCTTTTGGTGAAGGGCCTTGGCTGTGTCTAAATGCTGCGGTAGACCATTATCTTAAGCCAGTAATAACTAATCTTGTTGTCACTCACTGTTTGGATAATAAAAAGCCGTTAGGTACTTTTTCTTGTTCCTGTGGGATGGTTTATTGCAGGACTGGCCCTGATGAAACTGATGAAGATAAGCAGCGAATTGGTAAAGTCAAAACATACGGTCAATTCTGGGAGCAAAAGCTAAAAGAACTGGTGGAAATCCAAAAATTAGGTCTACGAGAGACAGCAAAACAACTCAAGGTCGATTCCAGAACAGTAAAACGTTATACTGCCATACTTAAGCTAAAAACTTTTTGGAAATCTTCAGAGGAAAATCAGCTAGTAGACTCACAGGAAGTTTTAGACTCAAATCTAAATTTAGCCAGTGATGACAAAATCAAATACAGGGAAGTTTGGAACGCTTTACAACAGCAGTACCCAGAAGCCTCAAAAACTACTTTGAGGGGATTAGGTAAGGGAACCTATATTTGGCTATACAGAAACGACAAAGAGTGGCTCAACAAAAATTCGCCTTCTTTAAAAGTGCCTCTCCCTTGCGTCGGTAAAGTTGACTGGACAGAAAGGGACAAGCAAGTTCTCGAAAAGGTAAAAACTGCTGTACGAACACTTCTGAGTGCAGAAAAACCCGCAAGAATCACTATTTGTAGGATAGGGAAAAGTATTAGCTTACTGGCACTACTCGAAAAACATTTGGCAGAAATGCCACTGACTAAGGTTTATTTAGAATCAGTCACAGAAACTGTAGAGGATTTTCAGATTCGGCGTATTAAGTGGGCAATTAAGCGGCTTGATGATTGCGGAGAAGAAATTCAGCCTTGGAAGGTGATTAGACTGGCTGCGCTACGAGAAAATTGCTCTGAGAGAGTACAAGCAGCTCTAGAAAGTGAGCTTTATAAGCAACCGAATTAAGTTAATAACACTTTCTAGATCATAGTTCTGTTGATCAAAAGCTTCAAACAAAAAAGAGACGTGTTAAATCCACGTCTCTAAGTGATGAGAAAAATATTGAGTTCTAAGCTACATCCGCGACCAGTAAGCCGTTGACAGCAATAATCAAAAGCAGCGCTGAATCAGAAGTGTCACAGCAATGTCTTTTATCGCTATTACAGGGTTGCGCTATCCATTTGCCTTCAAGATTCTGGTAAAAAGTTCCCAGAAGTTGGGAACCGTTCCAAACTCGATACAGTTCTCCCAAATCATCTGGCACTGAGTCAATTTCAATTTCTGGCGCTACTGCGTCAGCTAACTGGTCAACATATTCCTCAAACTCTGCTTGAGCCGAGGCTTGGTTGTCAAATTCATCTTGTACAATCATCTGAGTAACCTCATTGATGGGGTTTAACAAAAGGCGATCGCAATCTTTGGACGGAGGGCGATCGCCTTTTTGCTTTCATCAATATATTAGTTACTTTAGTAGCTAAAAATCAATAAGTGTATCTAAAACTTTAATTTGTCACTTCAACCGTGCTTAAAAACTCGCTTACCGATATTTGTAATGCAGTACAAATAGATTCTAATACTTTTAAAGAAACGCTTTCAGACTCACCATATTCTAATTTTTTCAAGTTTTGATGGGAGCATTCGCCACCTCTAGCAGCAATTTCATCAGCTAATTTCTGACGTGATTTTTTACCGCGCAATCGCTTTAAAACTCCACCTCTATCTTGGTTCCAAACTACAGATACAACATCTGCAACATAAATATATGTTTTTGTTTCTTTTTCACCCTTATTGCCCATATAATAGCTACAGCAGTAAACAAGTAATAAAATTTTGAGCTACTATAGTTTACAAATTATTAGGATTTAGGCATCTCAAGTGAGCAAAGTTGCACCCAACCTTTAGGATAAGAGCGCTATTATCCAAGACGATACACAATGCAGGTTTTGCCAACACAATGCGTCATAGCCAATATTATGAGTAATTGTATAATCCTTAAAGAGGTAGCAAACAAGTATATATTAGGCTGATTGTTAATTTGCTAAAAGTATCAGTTTTCAAAAATAACTGAACATTTAGCTGTCTAAGTATAAATACGAGCTAAATTAATTAGTATATTCTCAAATTAATAAATTAGATGCCTACCTGGGTTATGACACAGTATAAACACGGAAGCTAAGTCAAGTAAGGATTTAAAGCAGAAATATATACAAAAGTATTTACGGCATAATGTGGCGGACAAGAGTATATAAAAGTACAATGACTTGAATATGTTTTTCTACTCTTATTTGTCATAAGTGTATGCCTGATGGCACAAACTCTAGTAATACGCACGGATATTCCTATCATAACCCTTCGCCTTCAGGTACTTGTGCTGGCTTTGGGGGAAGTTTCAACATGGTGGCGAACTCAATATCTTTCTCCTGCTGGACTAAAATTTTTAGAAAGAATTTATCCACGCACAGCTTTTGCCGCAGCTATCCATGCTGCTGGTACGGCAGCACGTCCTGTTCACGATGCTAGTACTGGCAGTAACCAAATCTACCATCTGTTTCGCCTTCCTATTTCTATAGAACGGGAAGTTCAACTCCTACTAGCAAAGACGCAAGGAGCAAGTTTGGCGTTAGAAGTCAAATCTGCACTTGGGGATAAAGACAAGTTGATGACAATGTTAAATGCACTGACAACAGAAAAGTCTAAGGTAGCGGTTGGTGCATTACGTTTGGGAAGCAGTGCAGAGGCATACCAACTGGAAACCTACAAACGGATGGCAGGAGCATATCTAAGAGGTTTTCAAACAGGCGATCGCATCTTTCCCTACATGGAGGCAGACCAGGAGTGATTGCTATGACATCGGGTGACGCAGTGCAAAAGTCACCTCGTTACAGTATTGCGATTGTCTGTAAGGGAACTGCAATGGTGAACGAGACTCGCCATTTAATTCAACAATGGCATCCTACAGAAAATGTAGATACATTTGTTAGACGCGTTCAAGCTGAGGATCTGCTGGGACGGCAAACTGCCCAGCGAGCAAAGGATATTGCCCGAAAAGTTTTTGCAGCACGCTTTTTACTACCAAATAACAAACCTGCTCGACTCCTTAAACAAATTGTTGAGGCTGGTCTTCCCCATAAAACTTTCGTAGAAATATTATTTTTATTTGCGTGTCGTGCTGATAATTTATTGTATGATTTTACGCTAAATATTTACTGGGCAGCAGTATCGCAAAGACGAAAGAAAATTTTCACGCAAGACGTTTTAGACTTTTTCGAGTCAGCTGCTGTTGATGGGCGAATTCTTTCTCCTTGGTCTGAGGGAACACAGGTGCGGACGGCCAGGGGATTGTTAGCAACATTGCGCGATGTTGGCTTTTTACGCAACGTTAGTCATGGTAAATCAGAGCGAGAAATTGTTCCCTACTACATATCTGATGAAGGTATAGCTTGCCTTGCACGATATCTCCATGAATCAGGAATTTCTAACTCAGCTTTGTGTGAACACCGAGACTGGAGTCTTTTTGGTCTAAATCGTGAACAAGTTTGCGATCGCCTAGATCAACTTGGAGAACATCGTGGATTAATCATACAAAAAGCTGGTTCAGTAGTCAGCATCACTTGGAAGGTTAACTCTATGGAGGAACTTATTAATGTCCTCTCTCGATGAAACCTTTGAATTACTTCTACAAAAGCTAGACCACCCGGACACCCTCAATGCTGCTAAAAGTGATCCGATTTTTTACTTCGTCTACAAACCCGAAGATATGCTCATTCTAAAGCAGCGTTTATCGCTGTGGAAAGCTAAGTTAAGGGAGTTGAAATTTGATGTTGAACGAATATCACTCTCTGACCTTTTGTGGCAGATTGTTGACGAATCAGGCCGATGGGAAGACTGGCTAGAAATTGAACCTTCAGCAGAGGTTGAGGAATTAAATCAAGCCGTTCGTGATGTTTTAACCTCTCAAAGTCGCCTTATTGAAGAGGTGGCACAACGAATTAATTCTTTGATGCCTCCGAAAATTGTCTTTTTAACTGAGGTCGAGATGTTGCATCCCTATCTGCGCTCTCGGACTCTAGAAAACCAGCTTCACGATCGCGTGCCAGTACCATTGATAATTTTTTATCCAGGTTATCGGGCGGGACAGTACGGCCTACGCTTTTTAGGTTTCCACGCAGAAGACAGTAACTATCGCTCGATAATCGTCGGAGGTATTTGATGGCAACAATTCAATCTCTTTTTTCCAGCACTAGGCCCATTGACCGACAGATTGAGAAGGTTATCGATTATTCTGCCCAGGATGAAGACAGACTAGCTACAGAAATTTCTGAATATGAGATTACCGATAATATCGAGCGATGTTATCGCAGGTTTCTGGATGTGTTTTCGGAAGGAGTTCGTGGTGGACGGGTTACTGAGACTGGGATTTGGGTGTCTGGCTTCTATGGTTCTGGCAAGAGTTCTTTTACAAAATATTTGGGCTTTGCATTAGAAGGAGAGAGAAAAAAAGTACGTGGCAAGCCATTTCTGGAACTTTTATCTGAGCGCTTTGTTAACCGTAATACTATCCAAGCTGAACTACTAACTCTAGTTAGACAACATTCAACTGTTGTAATTTTCCTTGACTTAGGTTCTGAACAACTTTCTGAAAGCGCTGCTACACCCGTTTCTACAGTCCTTTATTGGAAAGTATTGCAGTGGGCAGGTTTTTCTAAAGAAAAGAAACTAGCACAACTAGAGTTAACTTTAGAGCGTCAAGGGAAATATGCTGAATTTCAGCAGTTATATCGAGATACACACAACAAAGAATGGGAAGAAATTCACAATGATCCCTTACTAGGAGTTAGCCGCGCTGCGGAAATTGTCACTCAAGTATTACCTAAAGAATTTCCCACAAGTAAAAACTTTCGAGAATTGAGATTTGATCTGGCTGATAATCTGCGCGATCGCACCAGTGAAATTATTAATTTAGTGCGACAGCGAACCAAATGTGAAAATATCTTATTTTTACTGGATGAAGCCGGTCAATACGTTGCCCCTCGTGGCGAATTGATTCTTAACTTAGATGGAATGGCTCGTAATTTCAAAGAGTTAGGTGAAGGTAAAGTCTGGATAATTGCCACAGGACAGCAAACATTAAACGAAATTGTCGAAAAAGCTGCCTATAACTCTGCCGAACTCAATAAGCTCAGAGACAGATTTCCAATCTCTATTCACCTTGATGCTAGCGACATTCGAGAAATTACTTATCGGCGATTGTTGACAAAGCCAGCTGATAAAGAACAATTATTAAAAGATTTATTCGCTACCCACGGTCAAGCGGTGCTAACACACACGCGACTAACTCAAACAGTCCTTTATAAAAATGACCCTAACGCTACCACCTTTGCTCAACTTTATCCTTTCCTGCCCCAACACTTTGATTTGCTGCTGGAGTTGATTCGCACACTGGCTCGGTCAACAGGAGGTGTTGGCTTACGTTCAGCCATTCGGGTAATTCAAGATGTTCTCATTGACAAAAGTCGTGTTTTACCGGCGAATACTCCTAAATTGGCAGAACGTCCTATAGGGGTTCTAGCTTGTGTGGATGACTTCTACAACACTTTGCGCGAAGACATCGGTAAGGTATATCCTCACGTTGTGAGTGGGGCAGATAAAGTTGTCAGAATTTTTTCTGATGATGCGATCGCTCATAGGGTAGCTAAAGCTGTAGCTGCTTTACAGCCCATTGATACTTTTCCACGCACAGCAGAAAACATTGCTGCTCTTCTTTACCCAGAATTGGGTTCGCCTTCTTTACTAGATGACGTTCAACAAGCACTCAAGAGAATTTTAAATGAGAAGGAGTGCGGTTTAATTGAAGACCCGCAAGCAGGTGGTTATGTTTTTCTCAGTGAATCCGTTAGACCCTTGCGGGATAAGCGAACCTCACACATTCCCACATCTAACGAATGCTTTCGCATTAAGGAGGAGATTGTTAAGCAAATTTTTCAGGATCAACCATCCACAAGGCTTGACAATGTTAAGGAAGTAAAAGCCATTGTCAAGCTAGAGCATAAGTCAGTTGTTGGACGGGATGAAACAATCGATTTCAAATTAGAATTCGTTGATGCTGGGGTATTCTCCAATCGTCGTACTGAATTGATGGCAGAAACAAACAGTCGGCGAGAATTGAAAAACTCTATTGTTTGGTTGGCTAAATCAGACAATACAGTAGACGAACTACTGCAAGAAATAGCTCGTTCTGAGTGGGTTGTTAGAGAAATTGATGAGCGAGCAGATGATAAAGGAGATGTGGCACAGTTTTTGCGAGCAGAGCGGCGTTCAGGCGATCGCAACCGAGATGAGGTAGCGAAAAAAATTGAGCGTTTGCTGATGGAAGGAACTTTGATTTTTCGAGGAAAACCCACACCAGTCAGTGAAGCAGGACAGACTTTAAACACCGGAGCGCAGGCTGTTCTCGCAGATGCAGCAAAAGAAGTATTTCAGCTACATCATTTAGCAGCTATTCGTCCATCAACGGATATTGCTGCTAAGTTCTTGAGCGTAGAACGTTTGGATCGCATCACAGAACAACTTGATCCTTTGCGTTTGGTAACTAAAAAAGGTAGCAATACTCGTGTTAATGTCAACCATCCAGCTTTAGCGGAAGTGCTGCGAGTGTTCCGGGCAAAATTAGATGAGTCTGGTTCAGGTCGCCTACAAGGAAATTTCCTACAAGATTTTTTCTCGGCAGACCCTTACGGTTGGACTAAGGATACAGTCCGTTACTTATTTGCCGCATTATTGACATCTGGTGAAATTGAATTGCACTACCCCAAAGCCGATGGCCCACTGCGGACACCGGGGCCTTTAGCTGTGGAGGCAATGAAAAATACGATGGAATTTAGCCGCGTGGGAGTGTCATTGCGGGATAGCAAACCTTCCATTGAAGCTTTGGAGCGTGCTGCACAGCGTTTAGAACAGCTTTTCGCTGTGGAGATTGTACCGTTGGAAGACTATATCAGCCGCGCAGTACAAAAACAGATGCCAGAAGTATTAGAACAAATTGCAGAGTTACCTGTTCGCCTACGTCTTTTGGATCTGCTGGGAGAACAAAAAGCAAAAGAACTGCAAGCAAGTTTAACGGATATCCTCAGAGGCGATGCTAGCAATGCAACAGCACTTTTAGGTAGCCAAAATTGCACAATTCCTGACGATATCCAATGGGCAAAGCAAATTGTTAATCTACTCAACAATGGTGCTGAAACAGAGTTCAAAGCCGCGCGATCGCTACTCCATAACTTAGATGAATTTAAGGCTTTATTTCCCAAACAGGTGCTAGAACTTTCATCTCAAGGTAATCGAGAAGCTATTTACAATGTTTTTCACTCAGAACGGTTTCAGGAAAATCTACCAGAGTTGCGCCGAGCAGTTCGAGAATTGACGGGGCAATTAGAAGAACACTACACAACTGAAGTTACGGAGTATAAACACGACTTACAAAAAGCCTTAAATCGATTGGAGTTAGAGCCAGAATGGGTAAAACTTGCCGACGAACAGCGAACACATATTGCCGATCGCTTACAGATGGACTTTCCCGAACAAATTGACGGACAGAATCCAGTGCGATCGCTCCAGGTTATTCTCACCCGCCGTTTAGGACTGACTGGATTAGTTGAGGACTTACGGCGGCAGATACAACAATCAGTACCGCATGAAGCGGAATCAACCAATGGGCTAGCAGGTAGTTACTCTGTAGGAAATGTAGGAGAAACAAAAAGAGTAAATACAACTACTGGTGAATACAGTGCAGAAACGGCAATTGATACAGCAGAATTTGTCATGCCAGTAGATATAGAAAATTCTGAGCAACTAGATACTTGGCTAGCTTCCATAAGAGAAAAACTACTAGAAATTTTGAATTTACGTAAGCATATACGCATTAAGGGATAAACATGAGCTTTGATCGAGAAACCCTCAACGCCTTGGCCAGAATGGTTGCAGCTTGTCGCCGACGACTCACGGAAGATGTGGAAAATCAACTTCAACAGACTTTCGGGTTGTATCTAGATGGCACAATTCTACCGTTATCCCAATTGACGCATTTGACAGAGGAGCAAAAGGTTGCAGCGCAAGCATTACGTGAACTGCTAAACCACTTCAAAGCCAGCGATCCACAAAAAAGCTATCAATCTGCTTACAATCGCACAATTCTGGAAATCTCCTTTACCATCCTCAATCGTTTGGCAGCTTTGCGCTTGTGTGAGGAGCGGAATTTAGTAATTGAATGCGTCCGCAAAGGAATGGAGTCTGACGGGTTTCGCTTGTTTGAAAGACTTGCTAATGGCAGTTTGGGGAGTCGTTACGAAACGTATCGGGTATTTGTCGAGTCGATATTTGACGAGTTGGCGGTGGATTTGGGAGTACTATTTGACCGTACTACGCCCCAATCAACGATTTTTCCGAGCGATCGCGTGCTAACAGATGTCTTCGACTTACTCAATGATGCCATACTACGACGTATCTGGACTGAAGATGAAACAATAGGCTGGATTTACCAATACTTTAACCCACCAGAAGAACGGCGAGCAATGCGGGAAGCATCCCAAGCACCCCGCAATAGTCGGGAATTAGCTGTCCGCAACCAGTTTTTTACCCCACGTTATGTAGTCGAGTTTCTTACAGAAAATACCCTTGGTCGCCTTTGGTATGAGATGCGCCAAGGAGACACTCGCCTCAAAAATGAATGCCAGTATTTTGTCCAAAATTCTGAGCAATTCTCAGTTAGAAATCGCAAAGATCCCCGTGATATCAAAGGGCTAGATCCAGCAAGTGGTAGCGGTCATTTTCTTCTTTACGCTTATGACTTATTTGAAGTCATTTATCAGGAAGCATGGAACGATGAAAATTCACCGCCCTCAGAAGTTACGGGTAGAAAATTGCAAGAAGATTTCCCAACTTTAGAAGAATTGCACAGACAGTTACCTACATTAATTCTTAAGTACAATTTGCATGGCATAGATATTGATGCCCGTGCTTGTCAAATTGCCGCTCTTGCTTTGTGGCTACGCGCTCAACGTTCTTACCAATCTATAAAGATTAAACTAGTTGAACGTCCACCTATACAAAAAATCAATATTGTTTGCGCTGAACCCATGCCTGGGGAAGAAGAATTACTCGTAAAATTTATCACTGAATTGAATCAGAAACGCCCGCCAATTATTGGTGAATTGGTGAGAAAAGTTTTTGAAAAGATGAATTTGGCAGGGGAAACTGGAGCATTACTCAAAATTGAAGAAGAAATTCGTGATGAAATAACGCTAGCTAAAACCCAATGGTTATCTGAATCTAGCCCCGAACAACCCACCCTATTTTCATTACAAGAATATTCAAATGTTAACCAATTAAGCATATTTAATTTAGCTGGAATTACTGATGAGCAATTCTGGAATCAAGTTGAAGGTTGGGTTGTAGAAGAACTTCAGAACTATGCCAACCGAGCGACTACAGGACAAGTTTTCCAGCGTCAGTTATTTTCTGAAGATGCGGTACAGGGATTTGCTTTTGTTGATATCTGTCGTAAGCAGTTTGATTTTATATTAATGAATCCTCTATTTGGTGATGCTAGCCTTCCTTCAAAGTCATACATCGAAGAAGTTTATGGAGATACTAAAGGAGATGTTTATAAAACCTTTGTAGAATGTTTCCAAGATAGACTAGTGCCAGGAGGATTTTTAGGAATTATTTCCAGTAGAGCGGGTTTCTTTTTAGGACAATCGAGTGATTGGCGGGAAAGAATATTGCTACGTTTGTACCGTCCTTTACTACTAGCTGATTTAGGATACGGTGTTCTGGATGCAATGGTGGAAACAGCCGCTTATGTTTTACGCAGTCTTACAGAAGAAGAAGACAAAAATTTAACTTTGGAGATTTTACCAGAATTGCTAAATATTACGGCAGATAAACACAGCAATTTTAGTATTCCTCAGTATCAAAAGTATCGGGGAAGTTTAAAGCGACATCAGGCGAGCAAAGAGTTAAAACAGTTACAAAAAAATAAATATATTAATTTAATTCCAGGTCATTATATTCGCTACAAAACTAATATTGAACGAATACAAAAAGCTGATTTTCCAATCCCTCTAACTTATCCTCAGTTAATTTGTTTTCGTTTATTAGGCAAAGATAGTAAAGAAAATGCTTTAATTGAAGTTTTACAGAATCCAAAGGATTCTAGATATTTCATCGTTTCGCCACAAAGTTTCTCAATGGTTCCCAATCAACCATTTTGCTATTGGGTAAGCGATTCTATACGAAGGTTGTTTATTGAATTGCAGCCATTTCAGAAAGATAATCGAATAGCTAAAGTTGGAGCTTCAACAAAAAAGGACTTTCGCTTCTTACGTATTTGGTCAGAAGTTTTAATCAACAATTTAAGTGTACCTAGTGTCCACCTTAATAAACAGTATGGTTGCTACTGTATCTTAGGCAATTATCAATGGTTTTCTTTTGCAAAAGGAGGAGAATATTCTCCTTACTATGCTGACCTACATTTAGTAATTAACTGGCAACAAGATGGAAAAGAGTTGAAAGCATGGGCAGATCCGCTTTATGGTAATTCTGGGTGGTCACGTAGTATTCCATCCGTTGATTTATATTTTCGCCCCGGATTAACATGGACTCGAAGAACTACAAGTGAAGTAAGTTTTCGGGCTTTACCAACCGGTAGTATCTTTTCAGATAAAGGTTTAGGAGCCTTTGTAGAAAATAAATTACAGTGGCTTAGTTTACTTCAATCATTACCATTTAGAGCATTGATTAGTATTCAGGTTGCAGCAGCTGATGCAGCAGCACGTTCTTATGAAGCAGGACTAATTCAGCGTACACCGATTCCTGAGATTTCTGATTTAAATAGGAGCAATTTAGAAAAGTTAGCTGCATATGCTATAGATATTAAGCGAACTATAGACACAGCTAACGAAACTAGCCATATTTTTTATTTACCTGCTATTTTGCAAGTTCCAAATCATAGCCTATCTGAAAAAGTTGTTTTTTGGAAAAATAGAATAAATGAGTTTGATCGTCAATTAACAGAATATCAAGACCAAATTGATGAGATTGCATTTAAACTTTATAATATTTCTGAAGAAGACCGAAAATCCATTGAGACAACTGTCAATTTTCAGAATATAAATAGTGAAGATATTATTGAAGATTTAGAGCAAGAATATGAGACTGTACCAGTATGTGATGTAAAAGAGCTAGTTATTAGTTTACTTTCATATACAGTAGGCTGTGCCTTTGGTCGCTGGGATATCCGCTTTGCTACAGGTGAAAAATCAGCACCAGAACTTCCCGACCCTTTTTCACCATTACCAGTCTGTTCACCGGGAATGCTCATTGGTACTGATGGTTTACCACTTTCAGAAACTCCAGCAAAATATACCATCCCCATCGCTTGGGATGGCATTTTAGTAGATGACCCCAATCACCCGAACGACATTACCCGCCGTGTTCATGAAGTTTTAGAAATAATCTGGAAAAACAACGCCAGCAATATTGAACAGGAAGCTTGTGAAATAATTGGTGTGCGTGAATTGTGCGATTACTTCCAGCGTCCTGCAAACTTCTTTCAAGACCACCTCAAACGCTACTCCAAAAGTCGGCGCAAAGCACCAATTTATTGGCCACTTTCTACAACATCCGGTTCTTACACAATCTGGATTTATTACCACCGCCTCACAGACCAAACCCTCTACACAATTGTCAACCGCTACCTTGAACCCAAAATTACCGAAGTTGAGCGTACCACTGGTGGCTTAGAAAAAGAATTAGAGGCAAAATCTGGACGGGAAGCTTCACAAGTACGCGATAATTTACACGCAACACGCAAATTCCTAAGTGAATTGCAGGATATGAAACAGGAACTTTTGCGCGTCGCACAACTACCTTACAAACCCAATCTCAATGATGGCGTAATTATCACTGCTGCACCTCTACACCGTTTATTTGGTTTGCGACACTGGGCGCAAGAAACCAAGAAATGCTGGGAAAGTTTGGAAAAAGGCGAATACGACTGGGCGCATTTAGCCTACACAATTTGGACAAACCGAGTGCGGGAAGTCTGCAAAAGAGATAAATCAATTGCGATCGCCCACGGACTGGAAGAAGTTTACGAAGCAGCTAACCCAGAAAATTCCCAACCCAAAACAACCAAAGGCAGAAGCCGTAAAAAGACGATACAGGAGTCGGTATAATGAGCGTTTCAGACTTTGTTCGCCAACAATTACACCAAAGATTGGAACAGCACCGTATTGTCGTTTGGTACGATAGCGATCGCGCTTTTGCTGATTTTATTCAATCTTTCCAAGCTGACTCTTGTGTAGTCGTATCTACTGTTGAGTCTATTTTGAACTCCCGTCGTCAAGCCGAAGCCGTTTACCGCCAGATGAACGAGCCTGATGACTTAGCCAAAGCTGGGTTGAATCTCCTCATTTACGTACCCCGCCAGCGTGGAATAATAGAAGATGAAAAGCGGCAAGATCCGTTTGAAGTTTTCGCATGGGCTGGTGTAGCGTTTGGCGACAAAGAAGCAGAACAGTTAGAATCTCTTGCCAGACAAGCAATACCAGAACGAACTATAGAAATTACTAGGCTATTTGCCCAAGGTAGTCCAACACTATCGATGTTAGATAGATTACAGTTCCATCACCGTTCGCCTTTACTGCTAGAGGCGCTAGGTACTGACTCGCCATCAGAAGCGATCGCCTTAGTCCTCTGCCTAGATGAAAAATCACAACGAATTGATTCTGTCAAAGGTTGTTTAAAAGAATTTTTGCCCTTACTAGCAACGGAGATTGGCTTTAAACCTCTATTAAAAGCTAAATCATGGACAGAAATCAGAAAGCAACTCGGTCAGTATGTGCTATTCAACGAGTTTGCCCTCGACCTGCCTTGTGAACTTCCACAATCGTTCAGTGCCTTACCCAGAGCCGAAGCTAGCCATGAATTAGTAATTTTTGCAGTGTGCGATCGGATGCGGGATAGTTCTGACTTGCGATCGGGTTATGTTCAGCTAGCAGTAGAAGTGGAAAATCAGTTACAACTTAGCAATCTCACAGAAAATTTAGCTCAACTAGGTACTAGAGATACCTTCCCCTTTGCAGAAAAACGATACTTACACCAAGTGCTGGAGTATGTGCAACAGAATAACTTAGCAGATGCCCAGAAGATTTTAACCCAACGCCGTCATTCTATCTGGAACAACCACTTGGAACGAGGTAATATTTGGATGATAGTCGAGCGTTGCGTCACATTTCTCGCCACAAGCAATACTGTAGAAGACTTGTCAAAAAAATCTTTACAGTCAATGTCTTTGCGCCAAATCATCTCTGCATACGCACCCCCAGATCGCTGGGGATGGGCAGAACTAGACCGTCATCAGCGACTATTTGAACAGGGTGCAACCGCTTATGCGGGAGATGGGGGAGAGATAGAATCCTTAGTCGAATTTTGCCGCCGACGTTACTTAGAAGTGGCATTAGCAATTCAAGACCGCTTCCTTAACTGTGTTCAGAAAGAAGGTTGGTTTCCCGAAGGTGTGTTGCGACAAACCCAAGTATTTGACCAGTATGTAGCTCCCCTACTGGAACAGAACAACAACAAAGTCGCATTTTTTCTAGCTGATTCCCTGCGCTTCGAGATGGGGCGAGACTTGGCAGAAGCTTTAGAACAGTTGGGCGAAGTCGAAACTTTGCCAGTAGCATCTGTTTTACCCACAACTACCCCTTGTGGCATGGCAGCACTGATGCCCAATGCTGATGGTACGCTCAGACTAGTAGAATCAGACGGAGAGCTAATTCCTGTCTTAGGTGAAAGGAAATTGGAAGAGTCCAGGCATCGGATGCGACTGCTACAGGAAAAATATGGCGATCGCTTCAAAGATATCGAACCGGAAGACATTCTCAGCAAAAAGGTAAATGCCTTGGGCAAGCAGTTAGCCTCTGTGGATTTATTAGTTGTCCGCACCAAAGACCCTGACCGCATTGCTGAAAGTATTGGCAACATGAAAGCTCGCAAATATCTTTCTGATGTAGTCAGTGAAATGGTAAATACAATTCGTAGATTATCTACAATTGGGTTCACCCATTTTGTCATTAGTGCAGATCATGGTCACGTCCTAATTGACGAAATACCATTAGGAGATGTGATTCCCAAACCAGGGGGTGAATGGTTGAAAACTAAGCGTAGGAGTTTGCTAGGGCAATTTATATCAGGCGAATCTCCAAATACAGTTATCTTCAAAACTGAGCAGGTTGGTATCCAAGGAGATGCTCAAGACCTCTGTGTTGCCAAAGGTTTTAAAGTTTTCCAGCAAGTTGAAGGTTACTTCCACGAAGGCATTAGCTTGCAGGAAGCGATCGTGCCATTGGTAATTTTGCGATCGCAAGGCAAAATCACTACTCAGAGTAAGCCGAATATTTTTCTGCGTTATAAATTCAATTACTTTACCAGTAAAGTAATCAATCTGCGAGTCTGCTATGAATATTTGCTACCAGAACCAATACAAGTCCGCATCGAAGCTTACGATGGCTCAACAATAAAAGCCAAGCGAGTAGGTGAAGCAACCGACTGCGATGCTAGAGACGAACGAACTGGAGAAATTATTCTTCAGCCAAATCAAGAAATTTCAGTTCCTATCCTACTGGAATCCGACGACATTTCATGCTCCAAAATTGAACTGCGAGCAATTGATCCACAAACTGGCGTAATTTGGGCAAAGTTAGAACTAGAAAATCGCTTACTAGATTAAGAATGAACTCATGTTTCAAGATGCCTTAGACCAAAAAGTTAATCAAATATTTCCAGGAAAGGTAGTACGTAAGGACTTGCTACATCAAATCAAGGGTGGAGAAAACGTACCATCCTATGTACTGGAATATCTTCTGGGAAAGTACTGCGCCTCAGATGATGAAGATGAAATCCGCATTGGCGTTCAGGCTGTCAAAGAAACACTGCAAAGCAACTACTTCCGCCACGATGAAGCAAACAAAGCCCAAGCACTAGTAGAACAACGAGGACGACATCGATTTATAGACCGTATAGAAGTTCGTTATCTCGCCAGTGAAAACAAATATTGGGCGGCAATGGATCACTTTAGTTACTCCAGAATTCATGTTGCTGACCGATTTTATCGACAATATGAACGACTTTTAGAAGGTGGAATTTGGGGTCTTGTAGATGTTGAATTTCAACCAACTGAAGAAGAAGGTGCCAAAGCAAGTCCCTTTCACATTGCGGACTTAAGACCAATTCAGTTAGCAAGATTTAACATTGATGAATATGCAGAAGGTCGCCGCAGTTTGACCCGTGATGAATGGATTGATATTTTGCTGCGGAGTGTGGGTTTAGAACCTACCCAAATAGAACAACGCCTGAAATTGCTGTTACTGACTCGGTTTATTCCCTTTGTCGAAAAGAATTATAACTTCATTGAGCTAGGGCCACGAGGAACTGGTAAATCCTATGCCTATAGTGAAATGTCACCTTACAGCATCTTAATTTCTGGCGGGAAAGCCAGTACTGCGAATCTTTTTTACAACAATGCCCGCCGTCAAGTAGGTTTGGTTGGTCATTGGGATGTTGTAGCTTTTGATGAAGTCGGGGGTTTAAAAGTTACGGATGCAGATGCAATTCAGATTATGAAAGATTACATGGCTAACGGTCGGTTTAGCCGTGGGATTACTCAAGTTTTAGCTGATGCCTCCTTGGTATTTATTGGTAATCTTAACCAACCCGTTGAAACTTTAGTGCAAAATACTGCAACAGACTTATTTCAGCCATTACCAAAAGAATTTGACCTGGCTTTGCTTGACCGGATGCACTTCTACTTGCCAGGATGGGAAGTGCCAAAAAACTCGAAGAATCTGCTGACAGAACATTATGGTTTTGTCACTGACTATTTGGCTGAAGCGTTTCGTACTCTCAGAAAACAAAATCGGTTTGATGAAGTCGAGAAAGTCTTCCGTTTTGGTTCTCATGTAGAAGGACGAGATGCGATCGCTGCCAAAAAAACCGTTAGTGGATTACTTAAAATTATCCATCCAGACGGAGAATGGACAAAGGAGAACCTGACAGAGTATGTAGAACTAGCCTTAGAAGGACGTAGACGAGTTAAAGAACAACTCAAAAAACGAGGTTCTTTTGAGTTCTACAAAACCAGCTTTTCTTACATCGACCAGGAAAGTGATATAGAGATGACTGTATGTGTACCAGAACAAGGTAGTGCTGGAATCATCTCTCAGGAACCTTTACCCCCAGGCACAGTGTACACGGCCACAGCAAATGAAGAGGCCAGAGTTGGTCTTTACCGCCTGGAAGTTGCTTGTACATCGGGGACAGGAAAATTGCGAACCCCTACAGGGTTAGACAAAGCTTTAAAAGAATCATTAAACAGGGCTTTCAGCTATCTTCAAAGTATAAAGGAAAGGAAAGGACTTAACGAGACTCTGGGATTGAAAGACATTTATGCTGAAGCTGTGGACTTGTCTGGAAGCCGTGTTGAATGCCCTTGCGGTGTAGCGTTTTTTGTCGCTATTATTTCAGCCATACAGAATCGTCAAATTCAAGCCGGAACTCTAATTTTGGGCGATTTAACAATTCAAGGGAATATCAAAGGCCCTGCTTCAATTGTCGAATCACTGCAACTAGCAATGGAAAGCGGAGCGCTACGAGCTTTAGTACCACTTTCTAATAAGAGCCAATTTGCAGGTTTACCAGAAGAGGTAGTCGAAAAGCTTGATATTGTGTTTTACGGTGATGTTGACCGAGCAGTAATTAAGAGCGTCGAAATTTAAGAGTATATTTTTATCTTCTAAACTCAGCAATGTCTATCCTGTTTAGGTAATACATATCTCCGAAAACAAATCTAAAACCCTTATCCTGTCAAGGCGAAAACCTCATTTCTGGAGATGTCTAATGATAGCTAAGAGCGATCACCCGATTAAACGAATCCTTATTACTGATCAATATTTATACTTTTTGGAGATTGGACAGGCATAGAGAAGTAAATTGGTTTTGAGAGATTAGGCGATCGCTCTATACATATTACCAACTCAACATGAAATGAAATAGAGTGCGATCGCCACTGAGGTATTTTTGTGAACACTACCATGCCAGCAATACAATTAGAAGATGTTTAAAAATTTGAAGAGTCCATCAAATTGTTGTTACATAAACCTTTTGAGAAATTGTTTAATCGTTTTATTTGTTTGTTAGACTAAGAATCAAGTGTCTTTGAAAGTCATGAATCAAATTGTTTAACCGTTATTTCTTATTTATCACGAAATAATAAGCATCTGAGGCGCTCAAATTGTTCAACCGAATTATTTGGCTACACTTTTTGTAAACAAATAATAAAGTTGTACAATTTTATTATTTGTAGGACTTACGCATTGACAGAAAACAATAAATATGTAGCGCGGAAAAACCAGATTTCTCGTAGGGGTTTAGCATTGCTAAACCCCTACCCCACGGTTAATTTATCGGTAAAAACATAATTAGTCAAAGTCTGAAACCAGCTATTTCGGTGAAAGCATACCATGACTAATTTGTACAGTGCGTAAGTCCTAATTTGTTTACAGCAAGATAATATGCCAACACCCGAACTCTATAAAATCAGGTTCCAAGATGATAAATACGGTGCTAACATCCCATTCAAACATCAACAGATAGTGGAAATGGTGCCGTTATTTGTACACCCAGAATTTCAGACACAAGAAACCTATCAATCATTTCGGTCTGATTTTAAGTACTTTATCTGTTTGTTAATAAAGATGCGGGTAATGGATAGCCTCAACGCGGGAAGGGGGAATTCAAAGCCTCTCGACCTTTCAAAGAGAGGTTTGGAGAGGGTTTTGGATAAATGCCTTTCTTTTGCTTAAGCTTTTTTCAACCAGCTAAACATGGCGCGTAAATCTTTACCAACTTCCTCAATTTTGTGTTCAGCTTCTTTGCGACGCATGGCGGTAAATCCTGGTTTACCAGCTTGGTTTTCTAGAACAAATTCCCGTGCAAATTGTCCAGACTGAATTTCGCTGAGAATCTTCTGCATTTCAGCTTTGGTTTGTTCGGTAACAATCCGTGGGCCACGGGTATAATCACCATATTCAGCTGTATTAGAAATGCTGTCTCGCATTTTAGCTAAACCACCTTCCACAACTAAGTCAACAATCAGCTTGACTTCATGCAGACATTCAAAATAAGCCAATTCTGGTTGATAACCAGCTTCTACTAAAGTTTCAAATCCGGCTTTGATTAAAGCACTCAAACCACCGCACAATACCGCTTGTTCGCCAAATAAATCAGTTTCGGTTTCTTCACGGAAAGTAGTTTCAAGAACACCAGCGCGAGTCCCACCGATACCTTTAGCATAAGACATGGCGCGATCGCGTGCCTGACCACTGGCATCTTGATAAACTGCAAATAGCGCTGGTACACCTTCCCCACTTTCATAAGTCCGCCGTACCAAATGCCCCGGGCCTTTGGGTGCTACCATCACCACATCTACATTAGCCGGTGGTACAACTTGCCCAAAGTGAATATTGAAGCCGTGGGCAAAAGCTAACACATTTCCTTCTTCTAAATTTGGTTCAATCTCGTTTTTGTAAATCGTTTTTTGGACTTCATCAGGTAACAAAATCATGATAAAGTCAGCAGCATTGGCGGCATCTGGGACATTTTTCACAGTTAACCCAGCAGCTTCAGCTTTTGCTACCGACTTACTACCCGGATATAGTCCCACAATCACATTCAAACCACTATCTTTGAGATTGAGAGCGTGGGCATGACCTTGAGAACCATAGCCGATGATAGCAATAGTTTTTCCAGCCAAAAGGTCTAAATTGGCATCTTCGTCATAATACATCCGGGCCATAGAAGCATCTCCTGTCAGCAAGCATCGTCATTAATTCGCAGGCTTACGATTGTACCTCAAATTGAGTAACCACAGATTAACTGTCAACGAGAAAAAGGCCAAGTTGATGAGCGATACTGCAATGGTGGCGATCGCCTTACCGAAAAAGAATGGCAGATTATTCTCTGAAAAAATGATTTCAGGATTCTTGTTTGTTTATACTTTATTTCTCAACACTATATAATAAATTGCGTTTTACCCTTATCCTCGGTTTCGGGTAAAGCAATCCCTTTGAGGTTGGCTTTCATGGCAAAGAAAATTGCATTTGGTTGGTATGGCGGCAAGTACAGTCATTTAGACTGGCTTTTACCCTTGTTGTCAAAAACGACCCACTACTGCGAACCCTTTGGCGGTTCAGCAGCCGTGTTGTTGAACCGGGAGCCTTCACCTGTGGAAACCTACAATGATATTGATGGCCGGCTAGTCAACTTTTTTCGCGTACTACGCGACCAAAAAGACCAACTCATCGAGGCGATTGGGTTAACCCCATTTTCGCGTGAAGAATTTCGGATTGCTATTACCAAAGAAGAAGAGAGTTTGTCAGACTTGGAAAGGGCTAGACGATTTTTCGTCCGGGCGCGACAAGTGAGAACAGGCTTGGCACAAACCGCCAGTGTTGGACGATGGGCGCACTGCAAACTTACTAGCCGCGCTGGAATGGCTGGTGCAGTTTCCCGGTGGCTTGGTAGTGTTGAGGATCTGCCCGAAATCGTGCAACGGTTGCTACGCGTGCAAATTGAGAACGACCGAGCAATTGATATTATTCGACGGTACGATAGTCCAGAAACATTATTTTACTGTGACCCTCCCTACCCGCACGATTCCCGTGGGGATAGCAAGGCTTACGCTTATGAAATGACCGACGACCAGCATCGGCAACTAGCGGATGTTTTGCGTTCAGTTAAAGGTAAAGTTGCCCTTTCAGGCTATGATTGTTCGTTGATGCAGGAACTGTACGGTGACTGGAACTGCATTAAAGCGCCCGTGAAACACTGCCATTCCATCAAGCAGTTACGGCAAGAAGTACTTTGGCTCAATTATGACCCTCAAGCCTCCACACTTACTGTTGAAGAAATCGCTCCATGTCCACAACCCCAGCAGCTATCCTTGATGTAGCCTTACAAAAAGCCGAAGCATCGATAGTCCAACCGATTGTCACCAACCCCAGCATTGCCGAAAAAATTGACTATGTATCGCGCTATGTAGGCAATCGTGCTGTAGTTCGTTTGTTGCTGGCCTGCTCTTTGGCAGCAATTCACCGTGGGAATGTTGATGATCCGCAAGCCTTACACCGAAATAGGCACACCAGATGCTTACTCTGGGCGCTACTACGATGAAAGTTACATCACAGCATTCATTAACAAGCACGAGTTACCTTGTAATCCCACTACCGCGTTCCTCACCCCTGCCCTGCGGAACCGTAACATCACCTTAACCCCAGCAGTCAATCTGGTGGGACGACCGCCCAAACTCTACGAAGCCGCCCTGCAATTACTTGATAATGTTCATGAAGGCAGGATAACTGCTGAGGAACTGCTAGCCCAAACCATTCGCTGTCTAATTATCGCTCGGAACGAGAAGCGGCAGCGTATGGAAACACTACTAGCCGACCTGAAGAAGTCGGAAGACGCAATACCTTTGTCAGCAGAGGAAATTATCACACTCCTGAAACAGCATTTGGCTTGCCGAGGTTCAAGCCGCCTTCCTGTACTAATTGTTGCTGCTGCCTATCAAGTAGCAGAACAATATATTGGGGAGCGTTTTTTACCTCTAGAATCTCACAATGCAGCAGACGAGCAGACTGGAGCTTTGGGAGATTTGGAAATTACTTTAGTTGATGACGAGAAGGTGATTACCAGCTATGAAATGAAGACCCGACGCGTCACCTTAGCAGATATTGACCGTGCTTTGCAAAAAATTAACAGCACAGGCAAGCGGGTTGACAACTATATTTTTATCACGACGGATGCGATCGAAGAAGGTATTCAGGAATATGCCTCAAGTATGTACGACCGTACAGATGGTATAGAGATTGTGGTATTGGACTGTATCAGCTTTGTACGTCACTTTCTGCATTTGTTTCATCGGCTGCGTTAGCGCAGCTTACCGAAGGTATCGCAATTTTTGTCAGCCTACCAACAGCTAGTGCTAACAGAACCAGACAGTGCCGTTAGCCAACCTCTAAAAGAAGCTTTTTTAGCATTGAGACAGGCTGCTGAAAGTGCCAGGGAATTTTGACCGACAAGATACCGTAGGGGATTCTGAATTGGTATAAAGGCAGATTTACACTGGCGATCGCAGATCCAACTTGTTTTCAAAATCAAACAATTTCAAAAATATCAACTACCAGCAAGCAATTTTACGACCCTACTGGCAAACAGACTTGTTGCAGATATTTTTTGAAATAATGGTCAAATGACTTGCTAATAATCTTTTTGAGATATCTCATCAAAATGAATTTTCATTCTCTGTAAATAAAATGACTAACCCTGTTACATAAATAGCAACAATATAGGCTTTGAGTTTTGCTTCAGCAATACTGGGGTTAACTTCATCCATCTGGGGGTAGATTATGTATACTTCGACTAAATTACCGCGCACATCTGCTTTATTTTTAAGTGCGTTATTGGGAGGTGTGATTTTCACCAGTTGCGCCTCTTCCGAACGGTCAGCAAATCGGGCTTTACCTCAAATTGCAGCTGATGGCGCGGCAAATCCAGCATCTGCACCTGCTCGTGAAAGCAGTCTTTCCCAAAAGGCGGAAACTGCACCAATAGCACGTTCTCGTCCCCAACTCATCAAAAAGGCAGCAATTTCTTTGACTGTCAACTCTGTAGATAAGACTATTGATGCTGTTTCGCAAATTATCAATAAACAGCAAGGGGATTTAATCGGGTTGAAACAACAACAACCCAAAAGTGACAACCCGCGTTACACAGCAACAATCCAATTGCGGATACCAGAAAATCGTCTAGAACCTACTTTAGAAGAACTAGCTAAATTGGGCACTGTCGATACTCGTAATATTACTGCCGAAGATGTGGGCGATCGCCTAGTAGATTTCCAAGCTAGATTAACCAATTTGCAGAAGACTGAAGCCAATTTGCAAAAAATTATGGATCGGGCGGGTTCTGTCAGAGATGTACTTAGTGTTGCCCAAGAATTAAGTAATGTCCGAGAAACGATAGAACAAATTGATGCCCAACTCAAAAGCTTACAAAATCAAGTTGCTTATTCCACCATTACGCTGAATCTAGAAGCAGCAGTTTCTAGCACCAGTCCCCAACCCGCCTTTGGTTTGCAAGTTCAGGAAACTTGGAACAATTCTACCCACTCTTTGAGTGCATTTTCCGTTGGCTTACTCAAACTGGGTATTTGGTTAATTGTTTACAGCCCCTATTTGTTAATTTTTGCTGCACTTGTCTATGGCTTTAAGCATTGGCGGCAAAATCATTCACCACGTTTGACACAAACACCAGAATCAACTAGCTCTGAGTAAACTTGTATAAATGCTACATACATAATTGGTAAATTTACATAAGAAAAGAGCGATTCAAGTAGTGCCAAATCTTATTGTCTGAGGCTCCATCTTAAAAAGTTCTATTCATCCTGTAGTTTTAATTACTTTAATCATTCTTCAAATGTAAGAAGCAATACAAAATATATGATGACAAGTTTGATACAAATTTGTTAAGAATAGTAACAATAGTCGGATACCGGATAATATTTCTTATGGTAAATTCACTTGACAAGAATCCACCCCATCAAGTAGTTATTGTTGGCGGTGGTTTTGGTGGACTGTATGCGGCCAAAACACTCGCCAAAGCAGCAGTAAACGTTACTCTCATCGATAAACGAAACTTTCATCTATTTCAACCCCTCCTATACCAAGTCGCCACAGGTGCGCTGTCTCCTGCGGATATTTCCTCACCGTTGCGTTCTGTCCTCAGCAAGAGCAAGAATACGAAAGTGCTGTTGGGAGAGGTGAATAATATCGATCCAGAAGCAAAACAAGTGACTGTGGGCGACGAAGCAATAGCTTATGACACGTTAATTGTTGCTACAGGTGCGAAGCATTCCTACTTTGGCAAAGATAACTGGGAAGAATTCGCCCCAGGCTTGAAAACAGTAGAAGACGCTCTAGAAATGCGTAGCCGGATCTTTTCGGCCTTTGAAGCCGCAGAAAAAGAAACCGATCCAGAAAAACGCCGGGCTTGGTTAACTTTTGTAATTGTTGGTGGTGGCCCTACTGGTGTAGAGTTAGCGGGTGCGATCGCAGAATTGGCAAATCAAACCCTCAAAGACGATTTCCGCAACATCGACACATCAGAAGCCAAGATTTTGCTATTAGAAGGGCTAGATCGCATTCTGCCACCCTTTGCACCAGAGTTATCACAAGAAGCGGAAGCATCTCTGACGCGATTGGGGGTGATTGTCCAGACAAAAACACTGGTAACAAATATTGAAAATGATACTGTTACCCTCAAACAAGGTGAAGAAGTTAAAGAAATTGCCTCAAAAACGGTACTATGGGCAGCAGGTGTAAAAGCTTCAGCAATGGGAAAAGTGCTATCAGAACGCACAGGTGCCCAGTGCGATCGCGCTGGACGGATTATCGTCGAATCTGACTTGACTATTAAGGGACATCCGAATATTTTTGTAATTGGCGACTTAGCGAATTTTTCTCATCAAAATGGTAAACCCTTACCTGGTGTTGCACCTGTAGCGAAGCAACAAGGTGAATATGTAGCAGCACTAGTCCAACAGCGGCTAGCAGCTAAAAGCTTGCCACCCTTTGCTTATACCGATCATGGTAGTTTAGCGATGATTGGGCACAATTCTGCTGTAGTCGATTTGGGCTTTATCAAGCTGAAAGGTTTCTTTGCATGGCTGTTTTGGCTGTTGATTCACATCTACTTCCTAATTGAATTTAACAACAAATTAGTAGTAATGATTCAGTGGGCATGGAACTATTTCACCCGTAATCGCGGAGCAAGATTAATTACAGGACAAGAATCAATCACGCAGTTCGGAATTAGCGATCGCAACATTTATTACGCATCAGCCGATAATAAACAGCCAGTAAATATCTAAAGAGTGCTGAGTGCTGAGTGCTGAGTTAGGAGTTAGGAGTTAGGAGTTAGGAGTTAGGAGTTTTGTTTCTCTCCTTGTC
>NZ_NOLK01000209.1:0-11630 GCF_002245985.1 Nostoc sp. 'Peltigera membranacea cyanobiont' 232 | reverse complement strand
ATAGGCATCGCAGTACTGATCTACCACGGTGATCGTGGAGGTAGCCGTTCTTGAACCCAATTAAATACCCTTGCTAAGTTAAACTCTTAGTAACTAATTATACTCTCATGAGAGTAATAAAAGAGCGATAGTTGGGTCGGTTCAACTGAGTCGAAGTGTAATCCAAACATGAATCGACTTTTAAGACAGTTTTCAATTAAATAGATTCGTATAGGGGTTGCAATATATTTGTGCCCCTATAATTTTGTAATTTAATGGCAAAATTTTTACTTCTTATAAGTACCCCGACAGAATTAATTACATATTGATTCTTTACCAGACAAGAATTTCAGCCCAGTTTTTATGTAATTAATTCTGTACGACTACTTATCATCTGGGATTTGTAGTTTAAATATAACTACTGCTGTGGTTCTGAGTGCAAGTCTTGTAATAATTCCTGCAAAAACTTACCCCATTGTGCCGCCAAAGGAATTTCTGTAAATGGAATGCGTATTGAGTTAGTAGATTCGGAAAATATAAATTCTAATTCTATGGAACGACCTTTATCAGGTGCATTTTCCATATTTACTGATTTATCATCTACTAAAAGATGGACTTGTTTGACATCAAGCAAAGAGAATGTTTCTAGTCTAATAGGCCCTTTAGGCGTTGGTTTTCCCCAAGTTATATTGTTGCTTTTTTGACCTAATACTGAATAAATATCGTACTTAGCCCGTTCAAATTGCTCTGCCCAAGTGCGATAGGCTTCAACTTTTTGATACTCCTTCGAGCCTTGCCAAGCCAACCAGAAAAACATTACTAACAGGGGCAACCACAAAAGACCACGTTCCATCGTTTAAAAAATCCTGAGTCGTGAGCGAAACTTGTAACTAAAAGTGCAAAATCCACCAACAAGGGATGCAGATAAGTTATGGTAGTGAGCAAACTGGCAAAAAGCGGTGATGAGTTAATATGAGAAAACTTATATTATTGTGCTTGTTTGTCATTGGGCTGGGATCTGCCATGTTTGGTTTCCTGAATTTTCAGGGACTGGCAGCTAAAGGAGAGTTTGAGACGATTTTGCTTGATTTTCGGGAAGATATTCCATCAGTAGTGGTGGAACAGGATTTGCAAGCGATCGCCAAACAATACAACGTTACACCCCAATTAGACAACAAGTTTTCCAAAAAAGATAATGTGTATATTGTCAAAGGCGATCGCCAGAGACTCCAAGAACTGAAAAAATCTCAATTTGCCCAAGCTACAGAATTCATTGAACCAAATTATATTTACAGGAAGATTCCACAACCCGGCAAAGCTGCTTGGCTTGGAGAATTTTTGACACCCCAAGAAGATGATGAAGCAAGTCCTTCATTAACTGGCCCCAATGACCAATATTACAGCAAGCAGTGGAACTTGCACAAAATCGGTATTGAAGGCGCATGGAGTCAAACCAAAGGCAGTGGGATCACAGTTGCGGTAATTGACACCGGGATTACTAAGGTGCGCGACTTATATGAGACAAAATTCGTCAAAGGCTATGATTTTGTTAACGACCGAGAAGAAGCCACAGACGATAATGGTCATGGTACTCATGTTGCCGGAACTATTGCCCAAGCCACAAATAACAAATATGGCGTAGCTGGAATTGCTTATGAAGCCAGTCTGATGCCACTGAAAGTCCTCAGTTCTTATGGTGGGGGTACGATTGCCGATATTGCCGAAGCGATTAAATTTGCTGCTGATAAAGGCGCAGATGTAATTAATATGAGCTTGGGCGGTAGCGGTGAAAGCAAGTTAATGAAAGAAGCGATCGAGTATGCCCATAGAAAAGGTGTAGTTATTATTGCCGCAGCCGGGAATGAAAACACCAATGGGGCAAGCTATCCAGCCCGCTATCCTTATGTAATCGGCGTTTCGGCAATTGGCCCAGATGGCGAAAGAGCGCCCTACTCTAACTTTGGTGCTGGGGTAGATATCTCGGCTCCTGGTGGTAGTGAAGCTGGTAAGATTCTCCAAGAAACTATTGATGAAAAGGGCGAAGGGGTCTTTCTAGGCTTCCAGGGAACAAGTATGGCTTCTCCCCACGTTGCTGGTGTTGCAGCTTTAATTAAAGCGGCTGGCATCAAAGAACCAGATGAAGTTTTAAAAGTCCTCAAACAGTCAGCACGAGTGATTCAGGATGATGGTTTGAACTATTATGGCGCTGGACAACTCAATGCAGAAGCAGCAGTCAAACTAGCCTTTAGCGGACAAATCAGTTTTCCAGATTTCTTTCGGTGGTTACGGGATAGCGGCTATCTTAACCCCGGCTTTTGGATTGATGGTGGTGCAGTGGCACTGTTACCCAAGATTTTAATGGTAGTTGGTTCCTATCTGCTGGCTTGGTTTTTACGGGTTTACTTTCCTTTTACTTGGAGTTGGTCTTTATCCAGTGGACTAATTGCCGGCAGTTCTGGGTTATTCTTCCTCAAGGGAATCTATATTTTTGATCTTCCCCAATGGCCTTTCCGAGTTTTGGGCAGTTCAATTCCCGAACTAGGTAATACCCTCCAAGGAACTGATGCGTTGAATCCCCTATTTGCTAGCGTACTGATTCCCATTGTGTTGATGGCATTGCTGTTGGGACATCCTAGTTGGAAATGGTTTGCCATTGGTTCAACATTAGGTGTAGCAGCGTGCTTGACGGTAAGTGCATTTTTCGATCCAGCCGTTTGGGGTTTAGGAGGTGGTAACATAGCACGCCTATTCCTCATCGCCAATGCCCTAATCTGTTATGGACTTGTTCGTTTAGCATTGAAAAACGAAGAAAAGATAGCATAAATAGGGAATGGGGAATTAGGAAGAATTCTTAATAACTCCTAACTCCCCCACTCAGCAGGGGCTAAATGCCCCGCTACCGCTAACAGCACTCACAAATCAGCACTATTTATGAGCATTACACTTACAGGTACAATCCAACGCCGTGATATTGGCACAGGCGCATGGGCATTAGTCACAGAAGAGGGCGTTACTTACGAGATCCTCAGAGGGGCTGACAAAGACTTACTCAAAGAAGCACAAAAAGCAAAAGTTAAGGGACAGGTGCGTGAAGATATCATGACAACTGCCATGATTGGCCCTGTCCTAGAGGTTAAATCTTTTGAGGTAATTAGTTCTGATTAGCTGTGGAATTCAGAACCTCTTGAAGACGGCTTCTAAATTCCCCTTTGGGATGACCCCCTTTTACTTCACCCACAATCTGAAATTCCCCTTCTGGAGAATTGCAGATGATGTAAGTAGGCCATCCCATTTCTGATTTGTCGGGATACTGAGTCAATAAAATCTTGCGATACTTGCGGTAAGCAGTCGTATCCTGCATTTTCACATCAATAAATTCTAAACCCAGTTCTTCAGCCACTTTTTTGTCATAAAAAGACATTTTGTGGCAAATGCCGCACTCTTCTGAAGAGAACTTAATTACAGCTAAACTCATGGGTTGGTAACTCTTTGGTTTCAGGCAAAGTTTTTTAGCATAATGCCATGAAATACTATCATATAGCTGGTCATTAGTGTAATAGATTTTTATCTAACTTTGGGAAGCAGCAGCCTCTAGAACCGCAACGAAAGTCAGGAAATTCCTTTAACCGGTGAGCTAATTTCCAGTTACCCTCCTTGAGCAAAACTGGCATTGACAGCAACGCAGATATTGCTTCTGCGGTAGTTGTCACCACCTTAAAGGGGGCTGTTGCGATCGCTTGTTTTGCTATAAAGAGGCAGGAGCGAAGGCACAGCCCCTCGGAGACATCACTTTTTATCGCGTATTTACAAACTTTGACCAATCTGCACTTAGTTACCTAAATCACTGACTAATACCATCGATCATTGATGTCAACTGCGACTCGACTGCATTGACATAACCTCGATCGTTCAAAACTTGTGCTGGTAACTTTTTAGCCTTGATAGCAGCCTCAACCACATCTTTTGCAGTCACATTTCCTATTTGGAATTCAGATATCAAACTACCCGCACTGGGAATACCCTGCTCTTTGAAAGCACCTTTATAAGCTAAAAAGGCAATATTGAAAGGTTGAAGATAGCTGATATTTGACGAATCTGTGTTGATTTCTTCAGCACTATTGTTAGTATTAACTGTTTGAGCGTCAAGAATTGCAGGTAGAAAAGTAATACACGCAACGATCAGTGCAGAATTTATCAAGTTTATAATCTTCATAATTTTCTCCTAATTTGGACTAGATTAATTAGCATTATTTAGTAATAAAATCCTATTTTTAGTAGTTTTCTGTTCTTGGTACTAAGTCACTATCTTCTAAATTATTCTTTCATCAAAATTACTCAGACCCATCATCTGATACGCAATAAAAGCAGTGTCAAATGATTTGAGAGAATTTACATTCGTCGAATAGCTAGATAAAGTGTCAGAGTTGACGGCTGTGTTTATTGATGCGCCATTCTTATTATTGGCTGTATGAACGCTAGTGATTTTAGACATAGAATTCATCCAAGCAACAATATGTGCATAATTTATAAAGCTTGTAAGTTTCATAGTAATGAGGCTTTTGTCTTCTAAATATTTTTTCTTTCGGCTAGAAACTGAAATTCAACTTTTTTACTAACTACGTTTCTATACCAATATGCTAGGAAATATTCATGAGGGAAGCAAATACTTTTAATTTTTAATTTGATAAACAAAAGTGATGCCAGTATTAATTGGCATTGCAAAGTTTTCGATAGATCTTATTGATTATTGATTTGAGCTTGAATGGACTCTGATGTAAGTTAGCCGTTCAGGAGGATAAAGTAAGCCGATCGTGTCAAAATGTTAAGTGTATAGTTTATTTGCAAACTCACTTATGCCGAAAGCAATTTGGAATGGCGCAGTTTTAGCCGAAAGCGATCGCACCGTAGTTGTGGAAAACAACCATTATTTCCCTGTTGACTCCATTAAAAAGGAGTACTTCACAGACAGTAGCACCCACACTACTTGTCCTTGGAAAGGTGTCGCTAGCTACTACAGTATTGAAGTTGATGGGCAAATCAACAAAGATGCTGCTTGGTACTATCCCAGCACCAAGGAGAAGGCTAAGAATATTGAGGGTTATGTGGCCTTCTGGAAGGGTGTCAAAGTTGAGGCTTAATAAAGGTTCCTGGAAGTATTTTATTTCCAGAAAATTGATTCACAATTTACAGCAATCATCAAACTAAACTTTGTAGAGGTTGGCTTGTGTCAACCTCCACAGTCTTAAAATATTTGCTAAGTATCAGTAAGAATTTTGGGATGTGATTTACTGAAGCGATCGCAGTTTTTGGGGCATTCTGCATGGCTAGTAATGAATATATAAGTATTTTACTTACATCATCAGTGGTGTTAGCAAAACCTATCTTTTTGAAACCGATAAGTGTCTTTCCATCAATTACTCCCGCAACAATGCCCGAAAACCAGCTTGCACAAAATGCAAATCGGCAGTTAGCGCATCAGTCAAACTTCTTTCCTGCATCACTGTAAAAGAAATGCAGTCTGTCAAACCCCAAGTTTTATCAGGACGTTCGCTATAAAGTTGTAACGCATGAGCAAGCAATGATGTATCTACCGTTACTACCTGTAAATTAGCTGTTTTGTAACACTGCTGGATAAATTGCACCGCACCTGGACGATTCACTGCACTTAAAGCATTACCAACTTCTACCAATATCGCTTCTGTAACCCAAACAGCCTTTGCTGCTCGTACTCTTGGCAGAAATGTTTTAGCTTGATGATGATACCGATCGTGTTTATTCAATACAGCCTGGATAAATACCGTATCCAGAAATAAGCCCTCATCACTCATGGATTGTCTGGAGTTGTCTGCTTCGGTGTACCATACAAATAATGATCGTGTTCGCTAGACCAATCTTGGGGTGCATCAACAGTTCCCGTCATCGCCTCTAGCACATCCCAGGCATCAGTCGATGGTAATGGTTCTTGCAACTCTTGAATTGTAATTATATAACGTGTGTTAGGTGCTAAATCCAAAGGGACATCTGGCCGCAAAATACCCCCGTCAAATACAACTGTTACTCTCTTGTTCATAAAAAACCTCTGAAACTTTTGCAGCAGTAGTCAATGGCTTGTCTAAAGAAATTTTACCCAATTCGTTCACAGTTCCCTTGACTTTAATTGCTTTCATTGTCGTGAATCTGAGTTGTGCTGTTAATAGTATAAAATTTATATTGATAAGTTTTGCTTAAGCTGTGGTTACGATCGCATAAGTTTTGTCACAAATACATAAGCGTTCTGAACGAAACAACTTGTGTTGTGAACGAACGGACAAGTTTTCGTTAACAACGGATAAGCGTTCTGAACAAAACAACTTGTGTTCTGAACAAACGGACAAGTTTTTGTTACCAACGGATAAGCATTCTGAACGAAACAAATTGTGTTGGTAACAAACGGACAAGCTGTTGTTACCACGGGAACTTAATTTGTAATGTCGCTGCTGCAAAAGTACTTAAATTATTCTTGTGAAAAGGATTTTCTTTAAGCTTCGCATTGTAAGAGTAGCAACATTATGCTGATGCCAAGCAGGGCAAACGCATCTAAATTACTCCTGATCGCAACGAAGGTTAAGAACCAACGAAAAAATCAGGATTTTGCGTTTGATTATTTTTTAAGCCCCAAAGCGATCGCCTAAATCTCTGTCAATAAGCAGCAATTAATGCGACTATTATTGAGCTTATTCATAATCAGCATATCTTGTTGACATGATGCGGCCGCCCTGTATCGGTGAGTGAATGCAATCTCGTTTTTTCCACTCTTGGGTCTTTAAGGTACGATAGTTTGTGTTTTTTTAACCTCACCCATTTGATTCACCTGATTGGGTGATTTTGATTCATACACACATATAGCAACTTCCTACAACCTCCCACAGAAAGAGCAAAAGTAGAATTTTCCTATACACTCTTTTCAAGGTTGAGTGTTTTCTAATTTGTTCAAATTTTGATGATTTCAAAAGGTATTTATGATTAAAACAAAGAGCGTTCCGCAATTGGGAACGCTCGTTTTTAGAAATTCTGTTAAGATAATATCAATTAAATGACATCAAGCATGGAGATTTGTTTGTTCCTGCAACCAAGGATCTACAGATTGTCCATCTTTGCGGCGTAATTCAATTTCCACTACCATCACTTCTTTGGAACCAGGAGGTGCAGGTTTTTTATGGAAAATAATGTCATAATCTTCTGGATTGTGTTTGTGTTCTTTCAACCATTCTTGCACCTTGGTTGTGGCAAAAAATGATTGCCCTTGCTCAAACATTCGGGTAATCTGCAATTGCAGTGTATAAGGATTTATCCGGCTCATTTTTTACCGCCTTTGTTAAGTAAATTTTAAGACAAGTAATCTGCTTACCCTAGATAATCTAATATTAGTGCGAAGTACACACACCAGCCCAACTCCTGAGCAATATTTGATTTTAATCAGGTTAGAGATGGGGAGATGAGGTAGGTGACGAATCGCCAATGTCACGTATAACCTATTATTCCCATTCCTCATTCCCTATTTTCCCTTTGCACACAATTGCTGCACTTTTTGAGGAACTTGCCGACACATTTGCTGGAATGCTTGAGGATTAATTTGCCACCAAGCAAATAATCCTAAACTTGTACCGCCTACAAGCAATGCCACCACTCCCCCCAGCATTACCAAGCGTTTACCCCAATTAGGTTTTGTAATTAAGGTTGGTGGAATTTCTAGGCTTATAAATGGTTCCCCTGGAATATCTAAATCTAGATCCAAATCTAGCAAAGTTTGCGAACTTTCTGTGAAGGAAATTAATTCCTCTTGTTTCTCTGCTTCCTCTGGTTCCTCTTGTTCCTCTTGTATTTCTGCTTCTATAATTTCTTCTGGCAACGCCGGAGTCACAGGTACTAAGTATTCTGGAGAAACACGGCAATAACTGAGAACAACCGACGTATTATCACGCCCATTTTTTTCGTTTGCTAGGTTAATCCAGTTGCAGACGGCATCTTCAACTGTCATGTCACCTGTTAACACGGGTATTGTATAATCCTGCCAAGATTGTTCCACCCTGTTATTATCACTTAAACCATCAGAACACAGTAGTAATATGCCATCTTCTTCTACAATGAATCGCTGAGCCTTGAGACGCAAAGATTCTGAATTTCTTGTCCCCAATGCTTGAGTTAAGGCAGTAGCATCTGTTCTAATCAGCGCTTTTCGATACAAACTTTTGGCAAAGCGGACTTCCCGCGTCGCCACATCATCATCTACTGTCAGTAGCTGACAATAATTGCGAGTAATCCAGTAGGCACGGCTATCACCAACATTAGCCAAGTAAAGTTCATGGGTATTATTTGATTGCCACCCAGTACTTGTCTGCACTCGTTGTGGAACTTGCAACGCCATGACAATGGTTGTAGCCATGCGTTCTTTGCCTTGGCGTTTTTGTTCGTTATTGCGGGCACAAATCACATTATTTACCACCCGCAAGCTTGCTTCTAATTGTTCCTGCAACAACTCTGGTGATACAAGTACAGTTTGTTCTGTTACCTCCGCTAGCAAGGCGCGAATTTGCAACTTTACAGACTGCACTGCTAATTTACTCGCAACCTCGCCGCCTTCGTGCCCGCCAATGCCATCGCAAACAATTGACAAGCGGGACAATAAAGGTTCATCTAAATCACTCAAAGCATTGGGGTAGCAAGCATCTTCATTTTGCGCCATAATTGGGCCAATATCTGTAGAGCCTGCCACCTTCAAAACCAATGGCAATTCTGCCGCAGATGCTAGTAATAAACCATTAAGTTGAGTAGCAATATCATCCAACCCAACTTCAGTTTCACACATTTCCTGGACTATGTTTTGTAACCCTTTAGCTACTGATGTCTTTGCAGTAGCTACCCAAAACTGCCAACACTCACCCAGATTTTGTAAACTCAGCTTCTTATCTTCTGGTGTTTGGTAGAGTTCTAATAGTCGCACACACCAACCTTGGACTCTTAAATTGTCTACTACCAGTAAACTGCGGCTAAGTCCTAATTCTGATAAAGGTGTCCAAAGTTGAAGAATTTGCCACAGCCAATAAACTTGTCTTACCGCTGTTGCTTGCTCCCATGCCTCAACAATAGTTGGATAGATATTTCCTCTCTCATCTATCGGTACATTTTCCAATAAGAGGATATCAGTTGTATCTTCCTCACCATCACTAGCAAACCCATAAGCCTGGGGCAGATGTAACCGTTCTTGATATAACTGTAGATAAGGAATTACTTCCTTTGGCAATTCTTCAGGGACATCTGGCGGCAGTCCCGGTTGAGTATCCAGCAGAATCTGGTGAGTAATTACCCCATACCTGTCTGCTACCTTTGTGCCTGGTGTGATTTGAGCAGACAATGAGCCAGTAGCCCAAAGATAACGGTGAACCAAGGGAGTTTGGCAACTGGCACAAACACGATCTCCAATAGGATTAATGGGGCTATTACACCCTGGATTTATACAATAAATTGTCAGTTGAGTAGAAATCATAAAAGTATAAATTAAAAAAACCAATCAACTCATGAATTTCGATTACATTTAGCTGGCAATGACTTGAAGGCTAGAATAGACTGGATTCGTGTACCGCTAGCTACACCTGGTTACTGAAAGTAATCAAAATTATTGGTAAAAAGACCAAATTTTGCTTTCTGTAAATAACTTACGTCTGGCTGTATCTAATCGTAGAAATGCGTTTACGTCAATGTTGAGTCTAGGATGACGCTATGCCAAGTTTGACCTTAATCTGGCTTCTGGCAGGAGCAGTTTTATGTCTCATGGAACTGTTCTTACCATCGGCGTTTGTCGCCCTCATGATGGGAATTAGCGCTTTTGTGGTGGCGCTGCTGTCTGGAGTTGGTTTGGGAAGTGTATGGTTGCAAGTTTTAGTTTGGCTATTATTTTCCACATTCCTAATCGTGCTTTCTCGTCGCTTTTTGCAACCACGACGACGCAAATCGAAAATTCAGGATGCTGTCATAGCTGAAACCTTAACAGAGATTCCGCCTGGGAAAACAGGACGGGTGCTGTATGAGGGAAATTCCTGGCAAGCACGGTGTGACGATGACAAATTTACCATACCACCCCATCAAAGAGTTTATGTAGTTCGGAGAGAAGGTACCACTTTGATTGTGATACCAGAAAATCTGTTGAATTCTTAGTTATTTGTCATTTGTCATTGGTCATTAGGAATGGGGGATTGGTTATTCTCCTTATCTCCCCTTTTGTTTGACATTTAATACTTAAAAATCAGGAGATTTACAATGGAACAGTTTTTTTTACTCGTGTTTTTAGCCCTTGGTGGTTCTGCCGTAGCGGGATCTGTGAAAGTTGTCAATCAGGGTAATGAAGCTTTGGTGGAAAGATTGGGTAGTTATAACAAAAAACTGGAACCAGGACTGAACTTTGTCATTCCTTTCCTAGATAGAATTGTTTACAAAGAAACTATCCGCGAAAAAGTTTTAGATATTCCTCCCCAACAGTGCATCACCCGCGACAACGTTGGTATTGAGGTGGATGCAGTATTTTACTGGCGCATCGTCGATATGGAAAAAGCCTGGTACAAGGTAGAAAATCTCCAGTCGGCAATGATAAATATGGTGCTGACTCAAATTCGTGCCGAAATGGGGCAACTGGAGTTAGATCAAACCTTTACTGCCCGTTCCCACATCAGTGAACTTTTATTACGAGATTTGGATGTTGCTACCGATCCTTGGGGTGTGAAAGTGACACGGGTAGAATTGCGAGATATTATTCCGTCTCAGGCAGTGCGAGAATCGATGGAATTGCAAATGTCAGCAGAACGACGCAAACGGGCAGCAATTTTAACTTCAGAGGGCGAACGCGAAGCTGCTGTCAATAGTGCCAGAGGTAAAGCTGACGCGCAACTCCTGGATGCCGAAGCTCGTCAAAAATCGACAATTTTGCAGGCTGAAGCTGAACAAAAGGCGATCGTTTTGAAGGCTCAAGCCGAACGTCAGCAGCAAGTTTTGAAAGCACAAGCGATCGCAGAATCAGCAGAAGTTATTGCCCAAAAACTCCAGACTAATCCCAATGCCAATAAAGCAGTGGAAGTTCTGTTTGCTTTGGGCTATTTGGATATGGGCGCGACAATTGGTAGAAGCGATAGCAGCAAGGTGTTATTTATAGATCCTCGGACTATTCCTGCTGCTTTTGAAGGTATGCGTTCAGTGATCTCAAATGGTCAGGTTGACTCTGACGAGTTGTTTTCTAAGCAAATCCCAAGGTTAGAAAATAACCGCCCTAGTTAAGAGTAGGGAAGCAGGGGAGGCAGGGGAAGAATAATAATTCCTAACTCCTGACTCCTAAATCTGACAAATGACAAATGACTATCGCTTGTAGATAATATTGCTTGAAGAAGAATTCCGAATCCAGAATTCAGCAATCTTTGAGTGACGGATTCAAACCCGCCACTAATTGTAGGTTGCTAAATCTTAAATATGCATAAATTAAATAATTTATTTATTGGAAATCCCTTACCCGCATTTCTCACAAGCTTCAGGCGTTTGATAGAGCAGAGGGGCAGAGGGGCAGAGGGGATTGAACTTGGCACATTGAACTCTCCCCTGCTCCCCTGCTCCCCTGCTCCCCTGCACAAGCA
>NZ_NOLK01000208.1:0-11720 GCF_002245985.1 Nostoc sp. 'Peltigera membranacea cyanobiont' 232 | reverse complement strand
AATAAGCGTCATTATTTAAATTACTACAAAAGGGGAATGAAGTGGCTGCCTACGGCAGCCACTTCATTCCCCTTTAAAATGATTATCATTATTGTTAATGGAATAGTTTATTTTCTGGAAGTCCCTCTATATGCACTTACCCTTGGTGATTAGTATTGCCGCTACCGGAGTTGGGATGGAACACGCCCTAGCAAGTGATACAGGTCTGGTACTGGCGTCTGCTGAACGCTGGCTAATTTGCGCTAGCTTAGCGCTGTGCTTCTTTACCCTTGGAATCATTTATCTTACTGGTGTGAGTACTGAGACTAGACTACGCTGCAAAGTCCGGGCGGGGTATCGCTTTGTGGCAGCAGCTGTTATTCTAATTCTCGCTGTAGCTGGCGCGGGTTTGTCAGCTATGGAGTTGATCGGGTTTATAGCTGTGGTTGGTGCTGTTCAAATTATCCTCGATCTGCGTCAGATTACTAGTTTTTTATAAATAGATTCCGAGGGATAAGCTAATCGGCATTTAAGTTGCATAATATTTTTTTGGTCTACTGTGGGTGACAAACATGGGATAAATCAGGTCATCAACACTAAGAGTAGTTTCCCGCACCATCCGCCGCAGCGTTGCTGTCCGCCGTAGACGACGGGGACGTTGGAACGGGTTCGATGGCTTGTCGGTAGTTGAATTTGCAGGTAACATAGAACTAGATACAAATGATAATCATTATTGGAAACCCCTAATAGACTTACTCGGTATTTACGATTTGCAGCCTGAGCGATCGCTTTTTGCTGACCTTTGACTGCTGCCTTTTCATATGTCTGGAGATGGTCATAAAGCTGCGTTTGCCATAGGTCAAACATTGCTTGGGAGCAACGCGATTTTGTGAGGTTGGGCAAAAAAGGTGCGATCGCTAAAAACTAGCTTCAGTACAATATAAATATTTACAACAAGTAAGACCGTATTAACACTGTTAGAATTTTATTTTTATTTTCAGATATAAATATGATTTATTATTTCTGCCTAAAAAAAGGTAGGATTCCCTTTGGAGTAAAGGTTTTGATATCTGACATCAAAACGGGGAATGCCTACGCGCTTATGAAAAATCATATATATTCTACTTTTGATTTAAGCAAATCGTTAGAACACTTTCAAGAAAAAGCCACGAAATTTTTAGAACTAACGAATATCTCAGAATGGGATGGAAACGTTTTCAGAGAACGTGAGAAAAAAATTAGAGAAATTGCCTTAGTTTTAGCAGGGGAATGTACAGCTTTATTACTCCATAATCTGTCACAATCTCAAGATTTTTTAGATAAAGCAGAGCAGGAGACACAGGGGTGGTGGCAAACAAGCACAAAAAAACATGGTTGTAAAGAACGGCAAATATTAACAGTTGGCAATGTCGCAGTAACTTTAAAATTACCGTATGTAGTTGAACGTCAGACTCAACCAAAGAAAAATCAAAAATCTTTACATGAAGGATTTTGCCCATTTTTAAGATATTTGGGAATGTCTGAGGGTTTAACCCCTGGAGTTTTATCGACTATTGCCCGATATGGTGCAATTGCTGGCTCGTTTGAGGCCGCACGGACAACATTAATCGATTGGGGCGTAAATATTAGTCTAAAACGCATAGAACGGCTAACATATTACTTTGGTAAAATTGGCATAAATTTACGTGAATCGAAAATAACAAGTTTAGAGCTTGGTAACTTACCTACGAGTAATACTCTTAAAGACCAGCGTGTTGTTATTGCTGTAGATGGCGGTCGTACACGGATTCGGATTAATAAAAAAGGCAGACGTAAGGCTAAGACTAATCGTGTAGGCTTTACAGGAGAATGGATTGAGCCAAAACTATTAACAATTTATGTAGTGAATGAACAAGGTGAAAAAATCAGGAATGGAGAGGTTTCAATTACCAATGATGGAACTTATCAAGGATATCAAGGATTTTTGCAGATATTAGAGATGTACTTGGTTAATTTAGGCATTAGTCAGGCGAAACAGGTTTTATTAATTGCGGATGGAGCAGAATGGATCTGGATACATATTCCCCCTTTACTCAAAAAGTTAAAATGCCCACCTGAAACTTATCAATTATTAGACTTTTTTCACGCTGCATCACATTTACAAGACTTTGCGGATGCTGCTTTTAACACAAACAATGAGCGTCAACAATGGTTTCAAAAGGCTCGAAAAAGTTTAAAAAAAGGTCAGGCACTAGATTTAATGAGAAACATGGGTGAATTTATTTTTGAGGCGAACGGAGAGCGCCTTAAAATTTTGGTACGAGAACGAAATTATATTTTAAAAGCTTACCGACGTAGGCTTTTAAAATATAACTCTGTTGCCTTGAAAAAACTTCCTCTTGGTAGTGGCGCGGTTGAAAGCTTAATTCGCCAAGTTGTTAATTTACGGATGAAAGGTAATAGTAAGTTTTGGCTTCAAGATAACGCAGAAATTATGTTGCACCTCCGTTGTCAATGGATAGCTAAAAGTTGGGATAATTTTTCTGATTCTATCTTTAATTCGTTTATCAAACCCCAAACTTGCTGATAAATTTTATACTTTAATTCGGCATTTAACTGATTTTCTGCCATAATTGATACCAAGTCTTAAATAATTATTGCAGATATATTTGAAAATAATCGTCAAATAACTTACTACCAATCTTTTTGAGATATCTCATCAAGATGATTTATCGTGCAATTACGTATATTAATTGCAAATAAAATTACTTCATACACAAATGTAAGTTTTAGCGATCGCACCTTTTTTGCCCAACCTCACAAAATCGCGTTGCTCCCGATAGGACTACCATCAGGCAAACAAGACGCTCAGATTGTTAATGCTTGCTTACAACTGACGAGATTCGCTCACGCTTTCTGTTGTCCAATTGTTTGTGAAAAATTAGACTTTTATACCAAGAAAGAGCAACTGGGAGAACATGGGAGAAAGTATGCTCGGATGCTTTCTGCTTGGGCATATAGCCGTTTTTACCAATTACTAGACAGTATTTCCAGCAATCGTGGCATTTACTTAATGAAAGTCAATCCAGCCTATACCAGTCTCATTGGTATGGTGAAGTATGCCCGACAATATGGGCTACCTTCTGACTGTGCTGCGGCTCTAGCTATTGCACGGCGTGGTATGCGATTGACTGAAAATATTCCCGGCTCCATAACCGCCTATCTCTCCGTGAAGGATGGAAAGCACGTATGGAGCCTCTGGAACCAACTAAATAAATTAATTCGGAAATCTAGCATCAAGCGTCACAACTTCTATGCTATCTCTAACTGGGGGTCTTTGGTCAAGCGATTGTCAGAGCCATCTGGCAAAAGCAAGCTACGGCACTAAAGACGATTTCTTGGAACATATACCGCTAAGTTCCCTTTGTACAATTTTGCCTACTGTGGGTAATTTTGTCCAAGTTTTTATAAGCGGGAAGAAAGATCCGAGCCAGTCTTTGACGCTGATGGCTCTCCAGTTATCTCCCAAGAAGCTGTAGCCTTGAGAGATGCCTTAGTCGATAAGTTAGCAAGTCTTGACCCAATCCCTGGTGCATTAGAACAATTGCTGTGGCACTTCGGTAACAAGCAAGTGGCTGAAGTTACAGGTCGTAGCAAACGGGTGTTAAAAGATGAATCTGGACGTTTGTTTGTGGATTCACGCGGTGGTGGCGCGAATATTGCTGAAACTGCTGCGTTTATGCAGGGTGACAAACAAATCCTCATTTTCAGTGACGCTGGTGGGACAGGCAGAAGTTATCATGCTGACCTCAACGCTGTGAATCGGCGGCGGCGATCGCACTATCTTTTAGAAGCAGGTTGGAGGGCAGACAACGCAATTCAAGGGCTTGGGCGATCGCACCGCACAAACCAAGCATCTGCACCCGTGTTCAGACCTGTTACCACTAACGTCATCGGTGAACGCCGCTTTATCTCAACCATTGCCCGAAGGCTGGATAGCTTGGGCGCACTCACTCGTGGACAGAGGCAAACTGGAGGTAACGGAATATTTTCAAACAAAGATAACCTTGAGTCGAACTACGCCGAATATGCACTGTATGAACTGTTCAAGCAGATATTCCAAGGGCGGTTTGCCCAAGTGCCTTTGGGGACTTTCGAGCAAATGACAGGACTCTCGCTCACTTCCCACGAAGGCGGCATGAAAATCGACCTCCCACCCCTACGTCAATTCCTCAATCGACTACTAGCTTTACGCATCAATATGCAAAACGTCATTTTCGAGAGGTTTGAACTACTCTTGAGCCAGCAGATTGAAGCAGCGATCGCGGCTGATGTCTATGAGATGGGTGTAGAGACTTTACGGGCTGAACGGTTTACTGTTGAGAGCCAGGAAGCTGTCTACACCCACCCTGCCACAGGTAGCGTCACCAACTACCTCAAAATTGAGCGAGTTCAGAAGAACAACATCAAAACGGATATTGAGATGGTTGAGTTTGCTGCCAAGTACCAAGGGCAATTCATGGTGAATGAGAAAGGTCGTGCGGCGATAACAATTCCAACGCATAGTCTATTCGACTCTGAGGGTGGAGTTGTCCCAAGAGTTTTGCTGATTCGCCCACAGAAAGAAACTCGCGTACCAGTCCAAGACTTGGAATCTTCCACTTGGCGGCAGGTTTCGGCTGACACCTTTGCTGCTGCTTGGTCTACTGAAGTAAACGAATTACCCAAGTTCACAACCGATTATCTGCATTTGGTAACTGGTATTCTCCTACCCATCTGGAAAATCCTGCCACAGCAGAATAGTCGAGTATTCCGACTACAAACCAGCGATGGGCAAAAGATTCTCGGTCGGGTGGTGAATGCTCACGACATTCAAACCGTGCGCGAACAACTTGGACTAAGGAACCAAGTGCTTTCTCCAGAAGAACTTGTCTCACTGGTACTCAACGAGAGATATACACAGCAGTTGCCAGGTGGTGTAACCTTGCGACGTTCTTTCGTTGCTAATGAAGCTCGCATAGAACTGGTTAATGCTATCTCACTGGCAGAGCGACTTTTAGCTGTGGGTTGCTTCACCGAGATCATCAACTGGCAAAAGCGGGTGTTCATTCCAGTTTCAGACAAAGCCCCAGCTATTCTAGCGGCTGTGATTGAAATCTTGGGATAATTCCTAACCTCAAAGACCCAGATTAAATGCCTGGGTCTTTTTACTCTCAAAAAAGATTAATAAGCTAATCGGTATTAACAATCCCTTTTGGTAATTGACTAGAGACACGCCCTAGCAGTGCCACGCTAGACTATAACTGATTTTCCTCCTTTAATATAGGGGGGAGTATTGAGTTTTAAGAGAGTGTGATTATCGTTCTTGTTCAGTTGGGCGGATCAAGATTTCGTTGACGTTAACGTGTGCCGACTGTGTGACGGCATAAACGATCGCATTGGCAATATCTTCACTCTCAAGATTTTTGACCGAACCATAAAAGTTTTTTGCCTGCTCTTTTGCAGAGGAATTCGTAATGTGCTGCGGTAGCTCTGTTGCCACTAACCCTGGCTCGATAATCGTGACGCGGATGTTATTTTGATAGACCTCTTTGCGAAGTGCTTCACTAAATGCACCAACCGCCCATTTGCTGGCGTTATACACACCGCTTCCGGCGTTTGCAACTCGACCTGCAACTGATGAAATATTGACGATGTGCCCAACACCTTGTGCCTTCATCAAAGGTAAAACTTTGTGAGTAGCATACATCAATCCCAATACATTGAGATTGATCATGCGTCGCCAGTCTTCTGTATCTGCACCGTCAATCAGACCTAACAGCATCACGCCTGCATTATTGATGAGAATATCAACTCTGCCAAATTTTACATGAGTTTGGTTCACCAATGCTTCTACCTGCGCCTCATCTGAAACATCAGCAGTAATCGATAAGGCTTTTCCACCAGTGCCAGTAATACGAGTTTCTAGGTCTTGCAAGCGATCGCTCCGACGGGCAGCAATTACTACTGTAGCGCCCTCGACTGCCAGCGCCAATGCTGTAGCCTCACCAATACCGGACGATGCCCCTGTTACAATTGCCACTTTGTTGATCAACTTACCAGCCATTGTTAGTTTCTCCGTTATTGTTTTTTATCTAAAAGTTAATTGACCTTTGAGAGCTTTACACGTTCATTAGTAGACTAAACAACTGAACGCTTTTATGGATTGAATTGTTTGCTCCTAGCAATTACAGCCCGGAAGAGTCAGGACACTTGCCCCTTCTGCTTCCTTGAATAAAACATCATCATCTAGTCTTAAATGGAGCGTCGCACTCTCCTATTTTCTTTGACGCTAGCATGAGGAAATAGTAGACGAGATGAATCAGAAGATGGATTTGCCGTCATTTGCCTTGAATCTCAAACAACTCCTTACTTGATGCAACCCATCTCACCAGTTAGTCAGTAAAACTTCAGCTTGTGGTGATTGCTACAGGTAAACATAATTCTTCGTTCTGGGTAGTTGCTGGATAAAAGTGCTTTGTATTGCGGGTAATTCCAAACTAATAACACTCCTGACTCTGACAACAATGGTATTGGCAAAGGTGCAGGAGTTAGCAATGATTAAAGTATCTTTACTGCTAGCAATACCATCATCGCAACTAACAAAGTGACTCCAGATAATCTAGGGCTAGGAACTGTCAACCCTAACATTGATGGAAACATTACTGGCGGTACTAATAATTTTATAAGGGCTATTACAAGTGCATCAAGTAAGGATCTTCTCGTTAGTGGAGTTGAGAACAGCATTCTTGCTGGCAGTGGGAACTTGAGAAGTATGGACAGTTGTTCTCTCAAGCATTTAGTGGCTCATATTGCTTGTACCCAACTATTTGCTTCTAGTTGAAATATTCTGAGTCCCGTCTTCTCTACATCAATAGAATTTAGGAGGTTGCGCCCTTCATTTTTTGATCAATTTCTTTTAACTTACCTTCTAGAGCCTGACGAATTTCTTTAAGCTGATTATAAGCTAATCCCTCAAGCTCAAGAGCGCCTATAGTTTTAACTGTTTTAATAATCTTACTATTTTGGTTAGTTGTGTTTTCAGAGGATTTCTGCTTTTTTAATATCTCTTTTACTAAAGCTTTTGTTTGACTTAAAGAAAGTTTCTCTTGAATAACCTTCTCAGTTAGCTGGATTCTTGCTTTTCGAGCTTGAGTTTCATTCATTTTTAGTTGAGTAGCAGATAGCTTATTCAATTCTTTAGCTTTGCTGCTCTCTAACCCTTCCTCTCGAATAGCAGTTTTTAAATCCTTTGATAATTTGAGTAAAGGGAAAATATTAGTATCAATAGAGGTAGGGTTAAGCTGTAATGCTAAAATTACATCAAATATTTTTTGTTCTTCAGCACTTTTGAAATCAACAGTTTCTAGCCACTGCCTTTGAGTTTCTGGAGAAGCTAATCGGATATCGGACAGTTCTAAATTTTTACGGTTACGCTCTAATCGGCTCATTGTGGCGTTAAGTAAGCGTGGTATGGAATCTTTCTGTTCTTCCAACTCAGGATAGTCATAGATAATTTGTTGAATCAAAGATTCTGCTAAGTCAAGGGCATTAAGATCCTCTCTATGCAAAGTTGTTGAAAGAGCTTGCCGATGAAGTTCGCGGTCATTTGCTTCAATTTCAGTAATTATATATACAGCTTTTAGTGTTTTCCATCCAAGCTGAGGTGCTGCTCGCCATCGTCTTTCTCCATCAAATAATAAGTATCTACCATTAGATAGAGGAATGAGAATTACAGGAGTATGTTGTCCTTGGTTTTTAAGGAGTTCAGCCATTCCCTGTATACTGGCTTTAGTAAAAGTTTGTCTGGGCTGGCGAGGATTTCGATCAATCAAGTTAATTGGAACTTCTGAAACTCCTTGTTTGTCAGCTAATTCTGTAACTAGCTCTTGAATACGGGCTTCTAGAACAATTTTTTCTTCACTATCAACTTCCACGGCTCGAAGTTGATTAATTTCAGCTTCGAGTTCCTCAACTCGTTTAGTTAAATGATGAATTTTTTGGGATTGTCCTGCATTTGCAAACGCATTAGAAATATCTGGTTTTAGCATTAGTCCTGACTCATTAGCTCTATAATTTTGGTAACGATGGGGTCAAAGTCTTTAATAGCTTCACAAGCAGGTGCAAATAAATGAATGGGTTGCCCTACTCCACTCGCATTAATAAATTGGTTTGATTCTCTAATTGGCGGAAAACATGAAATTCCAAGCTCTTGTAACTGATTAGGGATTTCTTCTCCAATGTTTCGATGGGCGGCTACTTTCTTTATATTTACTTGTGATGGTACAAACCCTAAGATTTTAGGCTCTGGTCGTAGTCGTAACTCGTTGATCTTGTCATAAAACCAATTAATCAAACCTGCTGAACCATACAAAGCTTTATATTCTAACTGCATTACAACCAATATGTCTGTCGCTGCGGCTAAAGCTACTAGACCCATAGGTTCCAGACCACCTGGGTTATCCAGAATAATAATGTCAGATTCAAGCGGATAGTCTTCTAAACGATCATGAAGCAGGTAATATTTTCTGGAATGAGAGTAAATTTTATGAATACTTTCTTCTAACGGAGCGCCGCCTAAAATAACATTGACATTATGGATTTTGTTTTCCCAAATAGGGAACAAAGGGTAATTGCCTTTGAAATCATCCCTGAAAACAGACGCTAGGGTTTTTTCAGGAGGAGGATCTTCAGTTTGTGAAAAAGCTCCCGTAAAGATTTTAAGAGAACCTAATGGGTCTAGTTCAATAACTGTGACTGAGTAACCTTTTTTGCCAAGGATGTACGCTAAATGTGTTACTAAAGTTGTTTTTCCAGTTCCACCAGCATTGGATTTAACATCTAATCTAATTTTTCTTTTAACTGCTTTCTTTTTCATAGCTCAAAAACTAAAGGCTTATGGAGTAACGTTACTCCACTTTTTGAGAAAATTCTAAGCTCCTGCATGGAGTAATGCTACTCCATGCAGGAGCTTAGTGTAATTTATCTAATTTTTATAAAAATGTTGCACTAAATATTAGCCGATTTATGCAAGGTCATCAATGACTGTAGAGGTTGAGTTTTAAAAGAATACTATATATGGCATCTACAAGTTGCCTTAAAAAGCAGAAGCAATAAGGATAGTTATAGTTACATTTAAAATAGTCTGTCAAAAACTTCGACTCCAATGAGCATGGAATCTACTAAGCGACCACCCAAGCCACAACCAAAACTGATCAAGCACATCCCTGCGGCTAAACAACCAGAAGTGCAGGAATTGACCAACAGTGATGCTCAAGTAGAACCATACCAAGATGTAGCGGAAACACCTGCTATTCATACAGTCCCAAAAACAGTAGCTCAGTCAACCGAGAGCGCATATAAACCACCAGAGAAACAAGAGCTATTTAGTCCTACCCCGGCTGATGACAAGTTGCCGGAAGAACTCACGACTGACCAACAGCCTGGTCATGCCCCTGTCAAGGAAAAACCCCTGAAACCGCCAAAAGTTGAGCCGCAGGTGACTGGCAAGCGCAACAAGAAAAAAATAGATTCACCACCAGCAGCCAAACCTCATATACCCTTCCAAGACCGTTCCGAAGAACCAGAATTACCGCCAGAACCCTGTCAGCACATGCAATTTTTGGATTGCAACTTGGAGGTAGGGCGTGTGATATTCGAGTGCTACCACTGCAAGCAGGGGATGATCAGCGAGTACACTGGAGATCCCGTAATGGGCGAGTACAAAGGACGACCTTCAGTGATTTTCACAAAGGTAAAATGCCCCAACTGTGAGCAAACAGCAATTAGACTGCAAGCAAGGGAAGTGCTTTCGATTACGGCGATACCTTCACCTTGGCAGTAATGATGACACACTCCCTCTTCAAGAGTGATTGGTGAAAGATATTTACAACTGATAATGCAAATGAGATTTTTACCCTCAATAATAACGGCACTGACACTAATTAGTTGCAGCAATACTACTGCTGAACAGTATGAAGCTACAGCACTCACCAGTTACTCCTGGCAAGTTAAGTATGCGAATAACCTAACCAGTCAACCACAGCCACGTATTGAAATCTTTGCGAATACTTCAGTGGTGAATCGGAATGGATTGAAACCGCTAGGAGCAGTTGTTGGCCCAGATGACCGAGGGCTATGGTGGCCTACTTTACCGCCACGACCAGGTGTTGATGAAGTTGAACAACGTAAAAGACCTCAAGAAGAGGCAGGAAAACCTGAATTGGTGAAAGATGTAAAGTACAAATTGACCTACGGAGTGGGTAATACTCAGCAGACACTACCTACTAATTATGATGTTTATCGGCAAGTAGTAAAAACTTACGCCCAAAAAACTCCTTTGGAATTGACTTTGGGTATTAATGATGATTCAGTTGAGAAAGCTGAACCTGTAAGCAAGTAATAACGCACTCGTTACATAGTCAGCAAGAAGTTAAAGATCAAAACTGAATTGCTTTTCAACAAAAAATTGATAGTAAAGTATAAATCAAAGAGTCAACGATGATCTAATTTAATTTTTGCTCCGTTGATAAAAGATATTTCAAAAATTCTTCTTGGGGGCTGTATGGGGGCTTTATATACCCCAACAATAGTTAAAGACTTTGGTGAGATTTTGACCCCTATATAGGGTGCATGTAGGTGCTATGTAGGGTATATTTGACTGGCTAACATTTTGTACCCCATTTAGCCCCCAAGGGGTTATGATAAGCTCTTGAGATTAGGAAAAAAAAGGGGAAGTTATTTTATTCTTCTTTCTCTTGCCCTTGCAGATCACTTGAACAGATAACTTTCACAAATAAAGTGTATTACCTTTGTATTTATGTCAAACATTCACACGTTACAAAAAATTTTTCCTGCGGGTTTCGATAACGGTTACGGAAGCCTAAAACTTTTAGTAGATGGCTTTGAAGTAATTCGTGTGCCGAGTTATATAACCAATGCCGAGATGGAAGATGTGCCAGGGCGTGTAGTTTTTAACGGCACTGCTTACACCGTTGGAGAGTCAGCTTACCGTACAGGAAATTATTTTGACCGCAACACAGACAATAATGAAAACAAAGTCAATAATGCATTATTGACTTTGTTCGGTGCGTTGGCACATCTGCCACACCGTAAGGCTTGGCACTTAAAATTAGTCGTCAGCTTACATGACGTTGCTCTGGCTGACGAATTACAGAAAGTATTAAGTGGGGAATATCAGCCGATACTTGCTGGCAAACAATCAGACGTGAAAGTAGAAGTGCTGAAAGTTGTGCTAGAGGGAATGGGTGCATTGTTTGGGCATCCACTACCCAAAAAATTAACCATTTTAGACTTTGGCAATGGAACAACCCTGTATTCTCGTTATAACCGGGGTCAGCGAGAAGTTCACACTGCTTACCCTATTGGTGTAGAAGTTCTCATCGATGATATCTCCCAAAAAATGAAACATTTGAATGGCGGAAAAATTGGGGATGCCTCCAAAATCCGATTTTGTCTGGAAATGGGGCATACCAGGTACAGCCGTGATATCGATATCAAAGATATATACAGTGCTTCTTTAAAAGATTGGTATGAAAAATACTTGAAGAAAGTGGTGAATCTCACATTGGATGCCAAGCATCAGGGGGATGAAATCTGGGCGATTGGTGGAGGTTGCCTCTTACCTGGATTTAAGAAGCTATTAGAGAAGAACGGTTTCAAAATTCTGGATAATCCGGTGGAAGCTAATGTCTCTGGGCTTT
>NZ_NOLK01000207.1:0-11723 GCF_002245985.1 Nostoc sp. 'Peltigera membranacea cyanobiont' 232 | reverse complement strand
GTTCCCCTTAAAGTGAGTTTTTTTAACGAACCGCATACCCCTTCTCTACGAGACGCTGCGCGAACGGGGAAGCAAGCTACGCGCAGCGTCTCGTAAGAGTTGGACGCATAGACGCAAAGCGGCTTCCCGCAGGGTAGGACACAAAGGAAGAGAAGGAAGAAATGAGTTTTAAATAAAACCTTATGTTTAAGATATTTAAGGGCTTTTACAAAGCTAAGAAGACCCGCACAGTACCGTTGCTGGAAATCTTGACAATGGCGGCAGAGACTCTGTGGAGTAACAAATTACGCACAGGTCTAACTATGTTGGGCGTGATTATTGGGATTTCCTCAGTCATTGCCATTACTTCTGTCGGTCAGGGAGTGCAAAAGGGGGTTGAGCAACAGATCCAAGCATTGGGTACAGATGTGATCCAAATCTTAGCGGGTGCTGCAAGAAGCGGAAATGTCCGTCAAGGAGTAGGTTCTAGCAGCACCTTGACTTGGGAAGATGCTAAGGCGATCGCTACACAAGCGCCATCAGCACAGATGGTTTCTGCTTATCTGCAACGGACTGCCCAAGTTGTATATGCAGGACAGAACACCTCAACAACTATCTATGGCACAGATTTAAATTACCCAGAAGTCAGAAATACTCACCCCCAACAAGGGAGATATTTTACTCAAGAAGAACTAGATACTGCTGCACAGGTAGCTATTCTTGGCCCCACAGTCCAAAGCACACTCTTTGGTCAGGGTGTAAATCCGATCGGCGAGAAAATTCGCATTCAGGGAGAGGCTTATGGAGTGATTGGAGTCATGGAAGCTAAAGGTTCTCAGGGACCGATGGATCGAGATGACCAGGTTTTCATTCCTCTAACTAGTATGTCGAAGAGACTAGTTGGCAACAATGCCCTGGTGGGCGTTTCTGTAAATGGAATTTTAGTCAAAGGGGCTAATCAGGAGCAATTAGAAGCGGCTCAGTTTCAAGTTACCAATCTCTTACGCCTGCGTCACAATATTTATCCGCCACAAGCCGATGATTTTCGGCTGACCAATCAAGCTGATATTGTTAGTACCTTTACTAGTGTTGTGGGTTTATTTACAGTCATGGTGGTAGCGATCGCCGGAATTTCTTTAGTGGTTGGTGGAATTGGTATCGCTAACATTATGCTGGTTTCTGTAGTTGAGCGGACGCGAGAAATTGGGATTCGCAAAGCCGTAGGAGCAACTAATTCGGCAATTCTCAATCAATTTTTAGCTGAAGCGATCGTGATTTCCATTGTCGGCGGAGGTATTGGCATGGCAACTGGCGTTTTATTAGCTTTTGTAGCTTCAAGCATTTTCAAATTTCCGTTTGTAATTTCTTTCTTGTCGATCGTTGCTGGGTTTGGACTCTCATTGAGCGTTGGCTTACTCGCTGGGGTGATTCCAGCACGGAATGCATCTAAATTAGATCCAATCACTGCTTTACGTAGTGACTAGATAATTCGTAATGGGCTAACGCCCCGCTACGCTAACGTAATTCGTAATTCGTAATTAATATGCCAACCATGATTTGGATGGAATCTATTACTAAAACTTACTACTTGGGAGAAGNTTAGTGTTCCAATACTTAAAGGAATTGAACTCTCCATTGAGGAAGGGGAATATGTCTCGATTATGGGTGCATCAGGTTCGGGAAAATCCACGCTCATGAATATTTTGGGATGTCTGGATCGTCCCACAACTGGAGACTATATCTTTGAAGGCAGAAACCTGACGACTTTTGATGATGATGAATTAGCGTATATCCGCAACCAAAGGATAGGTTTTGTTTTCCAACAATTTAACCTATTGGCGCGGGCGACAGCACTGGAAAACGTCATGTTACCAATGGTTTACGCTAATTTACCCAAGCCAAAACGCCGTGAAAGGGCATTAGAAGCCCTGGAAAAAGTAGGATTACAGGGACGTATATCTAACCGTCCTAGTCAACTCTCTGGGGGACAACAACAACGGGTAGCGATCGCTCGCGCTTTGGTCAACCGACCTGCATTAGTTTTAGCAGATGAGCCAACAGGAGCTTTAGATACTGAGACTTCCCATGAGGTGATGAATTTGCTGACTGAACTTAATAACCAAGGGATCACGATTGTGATTGTCACTCATGAACCAGATATTGCTGCTCAAACCAAAAGGATTATTCGAGTTCAGGATGGTTTGATTGTAGGCTAATTTGTTAATATCAACCCTTAGAGAGGAAATTTAAGATTTAAATCTCTGTAGGTCAATCAAAATGAAAACTTTTGATTGTATCCTCAAAGAAACCTAATTAATGACTACATGTATTTATGAATCTTAGCTTATTGTTTGTGCATTCTACCTGGGTTAGCGTAGCGTTGGGGATTCTTTTTCCAACTTTAGCAAGTGCAGCAACTCCCCCAAAACCGCAGAATTCCTCAAACTCAGTACAGGTTCCCGATTACCTCAACCCTAATCCCAATCCTCTCCAATTCCCTACCAAACCGGAGGAAGTAAGGATTCAGGGAACTGTACCAATCAGTTTGGCACAAGCTTTGGAACTAGCACAACGGAACAATCGAGATTTACAAGTAGCCATATTGCAGCTAGAACGCAGTCGTTCATCTGTACGTGCATCTCAAGCTGCCTTATTTCCTACTTTGGGAATCAACAGTAGTGTGACTAACAGTGGTAATGGTTTTACTAACAATTCATCTCAAGCCAGCACCTCTTTTAATGGTTCAGCACAACTGAATTACGATGTCTATACTTCCGGTAATCGACAAGCAACAATCCAAGCCGCTGAAGAACAACTACGTGTGGATGAATTTAATGTTGAAAGTCAGTCTTTGACAATTAAGTTGAATGCCACAACTCAATACTACGATTTGCAACAAGCGGATGAACAAGTAAGAATTAATCGGTCTGCTGTGGAAAATGCCCAGGCTAGTTTGCGGGATACTCAAGCCAGAGAACAGGCTGGAGTAGGTACGCGGTTTGATGTGTTGCAAGCTCAGGTTAATTTAGCAAACGCTCAACAACAACTGACTAATGCTATCTCGCAGCAGCAAATTTCCCGTCGTCAGCTTGCTACCTTGTTAAGTTTGTCGCAGTCAGTTGATATCAGTGCCGCAGATCCTGTACAATTGGCGGGTCTTTGGGAGCAGACGGTAGAACAAAGTATTGTCCAAGCGTTTAAAAATCGTCCAGAATTGCCACAATTTTTAGCACAACGTAATATTGCCGAGCAACAGCGTCGTCAGGCACTTTCTCAGCTAGGGCCGCAAATTAGTTTGGCAGCCAGCTACAACCTGCTAGATCGGTATAATGATGGTGTTAGCATTACTGATGGCTATTCAGTAGGACTCCAAGGAAATCTTACTTTGTTTGATGGGGGAGCCGCAAAAGCAAAAGCAGCTCAGTCGAGAGCTGATATTGCGATCGCAGAGACTAAATTTGCTAGCCAGCGCGACCAAATTCGCTTTAATGTAGAACAGTTCTATTCTCAATTACAATCCAATTTAAAGAATGTGCAAACTGCCGGTGTGGCTTTAAATCAAGCCAGGGAAGCTCTGAATTTAGCAAGGCTGAGGTTCCAAGCTGGTGTAGGCACTCAAACAGAGGTGATTGCTGCTGAAAATGACTTGACAACAGCAGAAGGTAATCGAGTTACAGCTATTTTGGATTACAATCGCGCTTTAGCTAATTTGCAAACTTTAGTTACTTCTAGGGCTTCGCGCTAAGGTCATATCATTATTGAGGGCTTTCACGCTTCCAAGGAAAAAATTGGCTACTTATAATTATCACTCCCGGTTCGCTCATTTTTTTTGGAGTTCGAGAAATTGCCGAAAAACAGAAAAGCTAGGTTTAGTAATGGTTTTAGCCATTCCCCTAAATTTACCTTGAACTACCACCCTGTTCTAAAAACTCTATTTTTATGCGATGCCTACGGCGGTAAACTACGCGCAAAGTTGGCATTATAGTACGTTTGTATTGTAAATTAGAACCCCTACTAAATCGTTCAGCTTTTTTCTAACTCAATTTAAAATGGGCGAACCGGGAGTAATGAGTATGAAGTTGTCGCAACTGTAGTGCGGGCATCCTGCCCGCGTCGAGGGTGCAGATTAAATGCAGAACAGCTTACTCTCATAATTCGTTGCTGGCAGTAATTGCGATTTTTGCTATAACTAATGACGACCTGATGCAGTCACATTCATATCATCATTCAACTTGCGAATCAGACGGGATAATTCACGAATGATATTCACCGCAATTTCAGGAGTTTCTTCGATCGCATCATACAATTGCTCTTGCGTCAGTTCCAAAAACTCGCAAGGTTCCAAAGTCGTTGCAGTGGCGGAACGAGTTTGAGTATCAAATACTGCCATTTCACCGAAGTATTTACCCTGATCCACCTCTGCAAGTTGTTTATTGCCGATGTGAACTTTAACTCGCCCTGACACTACAATATAGAGCGATCGCCCTTCTTCTCCCTGGCGAAAGATGGTGTAATTAGCTGGAAATGACAGTTCGTTCATCACTGAAGTGAGCCGCACAATAAAATCATCCCGCAATTCCTTAAAAATCGGGACTCGCCGGACAAATAATAAACGGTCAACACTGGTTAGCATAATTACAATTTACAGGTCAAACATTACTGAATATGTGAAAACTGAAGCCAGAGCGCAATTAGTCATATTAACCGATGACGATCGCTAGCCGCAAAAAATATTCTAGACTTTGACGACATAAGGGACTTGCAAAAAATAAAACATCACATATAGCGATTTTCATTTTAATGAGGTACAAGGTAGGGTAGCACAGCTAGCTGTGCTACCCTACGATGGAATGTTTTTTTACTAAAAGTACTTTAAGATAAGTATTTTAATCAAAAGTCAAGGTTTTTCAGTACCTAGTAAGCTAAATTTATCTGATAAAATCTCAAAAAGCTTGCTATACATGGAAAATCAAGCTTATTTCTCAGATTATTTCTTAATATTGCCTCTTTACCCCTGTTCCCCGTTCCCTGTTCCCTCTTAAAGACTGTGAATTTAGCATAACAAGTACGGTAGAGCCAAAGTCAATGATTAAAGCAATAGTTGCCTTTCTCATCATTGGGCTGATTATCACTGGGATTTTAATCAATCCCATTCTAGTCAAAAGGCGAAGAAACCGTCTCAAACATCGTCCTTTTCCCCCACTTTGGAATGCAATTATTGAGAATAATCTTCCCATTTACCTTTGTCTTTCTCCCAATGAAATCAGACGACTTCAGGGACATATTCAAGTATTTCTAGCAGAAAAACAATTTATTGGCTGTAGAGGATTACAAGTGACAGAGGAAATGAAACTAACCTTGGCATCTGTCGCCTGTTTACTCCTACTAAATGAACGTGGGCAGTACTTTCCCAGACTTCGTTCAATTCTGGTATATCCCAATGCTTATTTTGTGAAAGAAACAACTTCCGTTGGAAATTATGTTGTTGAAGAAAGGCGCGTGGCAAGACTGGGTGAATCGTGGACAACTGACCAATTAGTAGTGTCTTGGGAACAGGTGAAACAAGACACTAATAATTGGAGAGATGGACGTAATGTTGTGCTTCATGAATTCGCCCATCAGTTAGATCAAGAAGATGGCAAAGCTGAAGGAGTTCCTATACTGCAACACAACTCAGATTATCCGATTTGGGCGCAGGTGATGACAGAAGCATATCAGCAACTTTGTAATGATGTTTCACAAGGTGTAAACACGGTAATGGATAGCTATGGTGCAACAAATCCCGCAGAATTTTTTGCTGTAGCGACTGAGACATTTTTTGAGAAACCGCAGCAACTATTGTCCAAGCATCCAGCACTTTATGAGCAACTGCAACGTTATTATCAGTTAGATCCTGGGCAATGGGTATGAGTTCGCGTTAAATAAGCAAGATGAAATTAGCTTCGTAGTCAGGACTTTAGTTCTATTTCAAGGACTAAAGTCCTTACTACAAACCTTGAATGATTGTAAGAATTCAGGAGTCAGAATTGGCTAAACCTTAGCTATCCGCTAACAGGAGTCAGAATAGTTAAAGAATCAGATGAAGATTTGATAAATGAATATCCTAGCTATACTAAACTTCTTATATAGGACTAGTATTTGATTTTTGAAATCTTAGGTAGGGTGCGTTAGCAGGGAGAGTACGGCACCATCAGCTTGGGATGGTGCGTTACGACGTTCCGTCTAACACACGCTACAAATACTTATATTTTTTCAAAAATCAAATATGATTCCTATATATTCTGGCTTCAGACTCCTGGGTGCTGAATTCTTACGAATGATTTACATCTATTTACTTAGAAGTTTTTCATCACCAGAATCTTCAAAGCTACTGCTTCAGGAACAGGCATCACCGATAACCGATTTCCTTGTCTTACTAAGATTAACTCTTCAGCTTTAAACTTTTCTTTGAGTATTGATAGCAAAATAGGATTAGAAAAAGTCTCAACAAATTCTACTACAACTGTTTGCCAACGAGGGGATTCGGAAGTTGATTTCGGGTCGTAGTATTTACTTTTTGGCTCAAACTGAGTCGGGTCAGCAATATCTTTTTTGACGACACGCATTAACCCAGCAATACCTGGAAAATTAGTATTGGAATGGTAGAAAAAAGCTAAGTCTCCTTCCTGCATAAGGCGCAAAAAGTTGCGAGCTTGATAATTGCGAACACCGTCCCAGATAGTCTGGCATTGCTGTTGAAGGTCAGCAATGCTGTAGGCTTCTGGCTCTGATTTCATTAGCCAATAATTCATCTAGAGAAATTATATATATACAAAACTATTTTAATTTTGAGCAGGTAAGTAAGTTCGTAGTAAGGACTTTAGTCTTTATTTTCTAAGAGGATGTCTGAAAAGTTTTTTTGTATACACCTAACACTTGGAGATCCCCCTAAATCCCCCTTCAAAAGGGGGACTTTAAGACTCTTATTCCCCCTTTTTTAAGGGGAGTTAGGGGGGATCAACAAATATTTGATACTTTTCAGACATCCTCTAAGCACTAAAGTCCTTACTACAAACCCTCTTGCACTAGCTTAGACATTGTACTAGTAAATATTTGGCTTAACTGCGATAAGCGATGACAGCATAAAATGGATCTCCTCCAGCTGCACCCAACCACTGTAAAAAATTCGGTACTGTTGACTTATGAGCTATAACTTCTACCGTTGTAAATCCGGGGACTGAGGCGAAGTAGGCTTTGACTAATTCCACTCGCTGTGATTCTGAAGCCTCCCGCCAAGCTTGAATTGCCTTTTCAAAAAACATCCGGTTAGAAAAGCTGATAATTGCCACACCACCAGGTTTCAATATGCGGTAAATTTCAGAAAAGACTGCTTCTGGATATTGCACATACTGCACAGATACGCAATTGAGAACAGCATCAAAATCTCCATCTGCTAAAGGTAGCTGCGGATTTTCGTTAAGATTTTGCACAAAGTAATGATTTAAGCGACTATTTCGTGCTAACTCCTCACTATTTAGTCCGTGTCCTTCCACATGGTCAAACTGCATCTCTTCTGGCAGATGAGACACCCAACTGCTCATCATATCAAAAACGCGGGTGTTGGGTTTGAGGCGATCGCGATATAAATCCGTTAGCTGTTGAATAAATCCTTCATCGACATGAGTGACGAAGCGGGGATAGGCATAGAACAGCTTATCGTCTTTGTCGTCTAATTTCAGGCGTTGATTCGGTCTTAACTGCATAAATCTCTCTTTTGGAGTACTTTTTCGGAAAATTGCGGTAATTCCAGGTATTTTTTAACAATCACTATGTAACATATTTTAATAACAGTAGGACACATAAACGAGTCTAGATAGCAGCATTCAATTTTATCAATTCAATGTTCTATAAATTACACTTTTTGCAGCATATTTGGCGACAAATCCGCCTAGTCGGATCGTTACCCTATTTGAGTTTGTTAGTTTGGATACTGCCCTTATTACTATTTACTTCTGGACACAATAGCCTGATGGCACATGATGAAGCACTTTATGCTTCGCGTGCCCGTTTGATGTTTGATTCTGGTAATTGGATAACTCCTTGGGAAAGGGCACATCATAAAACCCCCGGCCCTTATTGGTTAATTGCTAGTTTTTTTAACCTGTTTGGGATGAGTGATACTAGTGCGCGTATTCCTAGTATGATTGCTAGCATTTTTAGCTTATGGCTTGTATATGAAATCGGCAAAATTATGCTAGGCAAAAAATTGGCTTGGCTAGCTGCTGCAATTTTAAGTGTTGAATTTCTCTGGCTACAATACTCTCGCTTAAGTACACCTGATGTCCCGATGATTTTCTTAGTACTTTTAGCTATTTTATCTTTAATCAAAACGGAAATACACCTTAAATATCGCTACTTCTGGAGTTTTATAGCTGGTTTAAGTTTAAGTTTAGGCTTCTTAGTTAGAAGCTTTATGATTTTTTTACCAATTATAGCTTTATTCCCTTATTTAATTTGGGAACATCACCGTCATCGGCATCTTAGTAATCCAATTTTGTATTTAGGTTTTTTCGTAGGTTTAATACCTACCTGCATTTGGCTATGGTTAAGTTGGTTGCACTACGGAAATCAGAGTTTTGAGGAGTTACTCAAGTTTGTTGTGCAGTTGGGTTCTGAGAATCAGAATCATAATAGTCCACTATTCTATATGTGGAATATCCCCTTAAAATCATTTCCTTGGGCTTTTTTCGGGATTTTAGGTTTAGTTTTGATTCTCCGTCGTCCTATTTATCGCTACCAGTTAATATTAGTTGGTTTTCCAGTTGTCTTATTTTGTGAACTTAGTATTTTTACCACTCGTTTCCCTCACTATAGTCTTTGCCTTTATCCGTTCATCGCTTTATTTGCATCTGTGGGTTTAAATTGGCTAGGCAATATTTATCAGACAGGAATTCAGCCAAAATTATCTATTGAAAAAGGTAATGCAATAAGGAATCTTCCTCGGAATCTCAGTTATGGCTTTGGTGGCCTCGGTATTTTGCTTGTTATAAGGAGTATTGGCATTCTTAGTTCGGGGAGTTCTGATATTCGCAGGTTTGCGACTATTACCTTGGTTATGGGCTTAGGTTGGTTAATTTTACCTGTGGTGTGGATTAGTCGTTACCACTTTGGCAAAAAGTTTCTCACAGCGCGTTACTGGATTGCAGCTTGGTTAATTCCCTGTTGGCTAGCCTTAGCGACGACGGGTAGTATAGGTCTGTTAAGTGACTATAACCCAGTTTTGAGAACTTTTTTACAACAACCTGCGATCGCCTCAATTATCCAATCTCATCCTACCTACTATGTCCAAATAGATCAGAAAACCCAAGTTCTGTTTGAGTTCTATCTTCCTATTCATGTCCAACCAGTAGCCTCTATTTCGCAAATACCAGCTTTGAGCTATGCTTGGATCTATGCCGATCAATCCCCTAGATTATCTAGACCTCACCGCATCATCGGTACTGTTCAAGAGTATCAATTGATTCAATTTATTCCCTAAGACAGATGCAAAGCAACTATTGCTAAAGAAGACTAGTTTATGTACAATAGTACGCACACTAAGTATTTTGCTAAATGGTTTCTACATCAAATCATTCCCCAGCTTTAGAGTCGTGGCAGCAAAATCTGGCACCATACAATTTGGGCTATAGAATCAAATTAGTCTCACAACTGCTCGGACGCAAGTTTACTGAGAGGCTAGAACCCTTTGGACTTACACCATTTCACTGGCTAGTATTGTGCTGTTTGTGGCAAGAAGATGGTTTACCTACTTCTAGTATTGGAGACAAACTCAAACAAGTAGGAGGGACTTTAACCGGTGTGCTAGATCGGATGGAGGAACGCGGCTTGGTGCGTCGAGAACGCGACACCAACGATCGCCGCATCTGGCGAATCTGGCTAACGGATGCAGGTAAGGAACTAGAAGCTATCTTACCGCCAATCGCCGCAGCAATTCGTGATGAAGCGATGGATGGTGTTTCCTTTGCAGACCGGGAAATATTTTCCCAAATCTTGAACCGGGCGATCGCTAATCTTTCTTAAAGATGATCTTATAATCACCCGACTGGGGGAGGTGCTGTAAAGATTTGTTTTGAGATAATATTACGCATACTAAGGAAATAAGATTTTTTTCAGGAAATATTACGCATTCTAAATAAACGATTATCAATCAAATTATTGAACGACGAGGAAGCGAGGTAACAATCATGGGTGCTAATACTTTTAACGGACGCAACGGACACAAAACCCCAGTTTTAGAAAAAGAAGTGATTCCTGATTCAGAGACTTTAGAAATTCTAACCGCAGAGACATCCGCAACAGCAGAAGCACCTGTTGTGACTCCTGAAATCGAGAAAGAAGTTCCAGCGAAACCAAAGCGGAAAAAACCGACTGGTTTGATTTTGGCAGGATTAGGCGTGGGTGCCATCGCCGCAGGTACTTTTGGTTATCACTATTGGCAATACGCTTCCACCCACCAGGAAACAGACAACGCCACTGTTGCAGGAAACATTCACCAAGTTAGTACCCGCATTCCCGGAACAGTGAGTGAGGTACTTGTAAATGACAACCAACTGGTGCAGCCGGGACAATTATTAGTCAAGTTAGATCCACGAGACTATGAAAGTAAGGTACAACAAGCAGCAGCAGCTTTAGAAAATGCGCGGGGACAGGCCCAAGCTGCCCAAGCAAATATTGCCTTAACTTCACAAACTACCACTGGTAAGACAACTCAAGCGCAGGGAGATGTTAGTGGTGCGGTAGCAGCAATTTCCACAGCCCAAGCAGCAGTACAAGAAGCCCAAGCGGGGATACCAGCTGCCCAAGCTGAAATCAGACTAGCCCAAGCGGGGATACCAGCTGCCCAAGCACAGGTAGCACAAACAAATGCGAATTTGAAAAATGCCCAAGCAGATTACAATCGCTACAACCAATTGTATCAATCAGGGGCGATCGCTCGTCAGCAATTAGACACAGCTAAAGCAGCTTATGATGTGGCTACAGCCCAAAAAAACGCCGCCATTCAGGGAGTAGAACAAGCCCAAGCTAAATTAGCCTCTGCCAAAGTTGGTGTCGCCAAAGCCCAGTCTCAATTAGCGCAGGCGCAAGAAAATGTCACCAACGCCCAAGCTAAATTGGCAGCATCCAAGGGAGGATTGCAACAAGCTACCGCAGGCGGACAAGATACAACAGTAAAACGCAGTCAATACGAAGCAGCAAAAGCGGCGATCGCGCAATCGGAAGCATCACTGAAAGATGCACAATTGCAACTATCCTACGTCAACGTTACCGCTCCTAGTGCCGGACGAGTTGGTAGAAAAAACGTGGAAGTTGGCAACCGAGTAGCATCGGGAACACCATTAATGGCGATCGTAGATAACAACTACTGGGTAATTGCGAACTTTAAAGAAACCCAATTAGAAAAAATGCGCCCAGGAGAACCAGTAGAAATCAAGCTGGATTCTTTCCCTCATCACACCTTTATTGGTCGTGTTGATAGTCTTTCGCCAGCTTCCGGCGCTCAATTTGCCCTATTGCCACCGGATAATGCTACAGGTAACTTTACCAAAGTTGTCCAACGCATCCCAGTAAAAGTAGTTTTTGACCAAAAGAGCATTCAAGGGTACGAATCGCGGATTACTCCGGGGATGTCTGCGGAAGTTGCTGTGGAAGTCAAGTAATGTCAAATTGTGTGAAGGAAGCAGAAGGCAGTCCTGATGAAACTAGTT